>NZ_JBQFZP010000006.1:0-287697 GCF_056542305.1 Ruegeria sp. AD9 | reverse complement strand
TCTCGGTCCCATCATGGCTGATCCCTCCCTTTAGGAAGAATTGAATCAGCAACTTACCAACCGATCAAGCCCGAGTTTTTCAACAAAATATGCCCAAATTGGTCAAGCGTCTAAAGCAGTAAATCTGTGCCTCCAGAAATCTACTTCAAATTGGTTTGTTAGGGATGTGCCTAATTGACGTTCGATAAAGGTCAAATCCTACTCCCGCAACCAGGTCGAATAATCTCAACACTGGCTGTTCAGACTACAATTGATCCACCCGATCAATTGCTTAACGTCCTCATCTCGTCAGCCTCATAACCCGAAAGTCAGTGGCTCAATTCCTACTCCCGAAACCAAAGTCATACTGTGTGACTACAAATATTTACAAACCGTCTCGGGGCGGCGTTTTGCATTGGAGCTTTGGCGCTGGAAGCACCGTGGAAGCAATAGGGGTTAGAAAACTGCACAGCTGGCCCCCAACAGTATTTTGCGTCACCTCGGTAAAAGGTCCTCAAGTTCAGGCATCAGAACAACGCTTTCCTGTTCGTTCGGGTCCGTGCGTGCGATAACTGCAACTGCGGGTTCATTCCCATCGTTGAACGGAAGGTGCGGAGTGTTTGCCGGTATATAGATCAGGTCTCCTGCTTGCGTTTCCATAACGTGTTCCAGCCTGTCGCCCCAATACATCTTCGCTGACCCGGAAATCACATAAATCGCGGTTTCATGTGTCTCATGTTTATGCGCCCTGGCGCGCCCTCCGGGCGGGACCGTAAGCAGATGCATGCAGATAGCTTGGCTTCCTACCGTCTGTCTGGCGATGCCTTCGAAGTAATCGAACCCCTGTTTCCCGGTATAGGTTTCGCCGGGGCGCAGTTTCACACAACCCGCCATCTAGGTATTCCTTCCTAAGATTTGAGCGAGAGAATGATACGCCAGCTTCGCTAGAAAACGTAGGGAAATCAGAAGCGGGTTTTGGGCGGAGATCTAACGAGCCTTATGAACGAACCGCATACCGGGTGATACGGCCTGAGATACATAAGAACGAAGAAAGCCACGTCTGCGGACGTTACTCATAGCAAATTGTGCACGTAGCCATGACAGGTCCGCACCTCGAACACCTCCTTCAAAATCTTCCCTGTTGGGTGGTCAAATGGCGTGTTGCCAGTGAAGAACCTTGGAAAGATTGCATTATCTCGGGTCAGAAAAAGGGTCCGGAGGGGTGTTCAATCGCAGATGCCGCATGAATGCCCGTGCGATCCTTGGAACCGGTTTTTGATCCGAAACCACAAAATGGCCTCGATACCGCATTGGAGATTCAAATCGGACAAATGCCAGATCGGGAGATCGGTAATGGTAGACGGGAAAGGGATTGATAACAGACAGCCCCAGTCCTTCGCGCGCCATGTCGGCTGCGGCAAATGAGGTTGAAACTTCGGCAACGATCCTCGGTTTGGCACGCACCTGATGAAGCAACCGGTCCAGTTGCCCGCGCCGCCCGTGTCGATATGTCAGTGCGATCAACTCTTGCTCATGCAGGTCTGAAGGCGTCAGAACGGTGCGTTCAGACAGAGGATGTTCAGGGCGCATGACGCAAACGGCTGGTGACTCGCGAAATGGAATAAGTTTGATGCCAGCGCGGCTTTGTTCAATCCCGGTCACGGCAAGATCAAATCGATTCTCAAGCACGCCTAGCGTGACCATATCTGATGTTGTCACCTCAAGGTTTACGAAAAAACCGGGATTCCCGCGAATGAAACTGGCGATGAGGGAAACGATGTATCGATGAGCGTAGCTGGGCGGTGCAACGAGACGCAGTGTTTCTTGCACAGTTTCGCCCGGACCATCGATCCTGTCCAATGCCTCGAACAAAGGATCCAATCGCATATTCAGCCTTACGGCTTCTTGCGTCGGTCGCAATCTGCCTGCATCCCGTTCGAACAGTGTTCTGCCCAGTCGATCCTCTAAGCTGCTGACCGAGCGACTGACCGCGGACTGAGATAAGCCGAGCTGTCGTGCGGCAGCGGCCGTTGTTCCAGACTGCATGAGCGCACGGAGCGCCTGGTATTCCGGCAGAGAATGCCAGTTGCGAGGTTTCTTCATCGCTGGGCGCCCGCATGATTCCGACTAGCTCTATGAGTAAAACTCATCAAGATTTTTTGCAATCATGATGATTGCGTCTGTTAGCGTGTGTCGAAATGACACTAACCTGGGAAAAACGAGTTTGAGCACCTCCCCTCTTATCTTTGATGGGCACAATGATGTTCTGTCAAAACTGGCCTCGTCAGGCGGTCTGCCCGAAGCGGGCCGCTTCCTGACCGGGCTCGAAGGTGCAATCGACTCTGTTAAATCCAAGGCCGGTGGATTTGGCGGAGGCTTCTTTGCCGTCTGGGTCCCTTCGCCTATCGATGCCGATGCTAAAATGGAAGAAATGGTCCAGCCTAGCTATGACCTGCCGCTTCCCAATCATATAGACGCCGAAGATGCTCTGCCCTCAGCGCTGGGGCAGATTGCCATACTGCTGGAACTGGAACGTTTGGGGGCGTTGAAAGTGGTTCGATCAGTTTCGGATATTCGAAACAGCATGGCGCTAGGCCAGATTGCGGCCATTTTTCACATCGAGGGCGCCGAGCCGATTGATGCCGATCTGCATTCGCTTGACGTGTTTCATGCGGCGGGGTTGCGATCATTGGGGCCCGTGTGGAGCCGACCCAACATTTTTGGCCATGGTGTGCCGTTTAGATATCCATCGGGGCCGGACACTGGCCTTGGATTGACGGATCATGGACTGCGGCTTGTGCAGCGATGCAATGCGCTGGGTATCATGTTGGATTTGTCCCACCTCAATGAAAAAGGTTTCTGGGATGTAGCGCGGTATTCGGATGCGCCTTTGGTCGCAACGCATTCGAATGCCCACGCCATCTGTCCGCACGCGCGAAATCTGACCGATGACCAGCTTCGCACCATCGCGGAAAGCGACGGGATGGTCGGGTTGAATTTTGCCACTGCGTTTCTGCGCGAGGATGGTCGGATGCTGTCCGATGTGCCGTTGACGCAGGTTCTGAAGCACCTTGACCACCTGATCGGGATAATGGGTGAAGACCGGGTCGGGCTTGGGTCCGATTATGACGGGGCAGTCGTGCCGGACGACGTGAAGGACGTCTCGATGCTGCCTCGATTGAGGGATGCCATGGTGACCCATGGATACGGCGAAGAGCTCATCAAGAAGCTCTGCCACGAAAACTGGTTGCGTGTTCTTGAGAAGACCTGGGGATCGTAACCGTTAGTGAAGACTTGATGACAGAGAGGACAAAATGAACGCATTTAACAGATTGCTTACCGGTGCGGCGCTGGGATTGGCGCTGGCCGTGACCTCGACTTCGGCAATGGCCGAAACGCCGCCGAACATGCTGGTTATTGCGCATCGTATCGACGATATCACGACGCTGGATCCGGCCGAAAGCTTTGAGTTTGCGGGTTCGGATGTCAGCCGGAATGTCTATCAGAAGCTGGTGAACTTCGACCCGCTCAATCTGGATGCCGGCTATCAGCCCGACATCGCTGAAAGTTGGGATGTGTCTGAAGACGGCAAATCGATTACCTTCAATATCAGGGAAGGACTGACCTTTCATTCCGGGAATCCGGTGACGGCCGAAGATGTTGAATTTTCACTGCGTCGTGCGATCATTCTAAACAAGACCCCGGCATTTATCCTGACCCAGTTTGGGTTCACGCCGGAAAATGTCGAACAAACGATTGTCGCGGATGGCAACACTCTGACAATCACAACGGACAAACCCTATGCGACATCCTTCGTTCTAAACTGTCTGACCGCTACCATCGGCGGCATTGTCGATAAGAAGACGGTGATGGAACACGACAAGGATGGCGATCTGGGCAACGAATGGCTCAAGACCAATACTGCTGGATCTGGTGCTTATAGCCTTGTCAGCTGGAAGCCCAATGAAAGCGTAACACTGAAGTCGAACCCCGATTTCTACTTGGGTGCTCCGGCCATGGAGCGTGTGGTTGTCCGCCACGTTCAGGAAAGCGCCAGCCAGCGCCTGTTGCTGGAACGTGGTGATATCGATGTCGCGCGCAACCTGAACCCAGAAGATGTTGCCGGCGCTTCATCTGTTGCCGGCGTAAAGATCGCAGACGAGCTTAAGGGCCGCCTGATGTATGTTTCGCTGAGCCAGAAACACCCCGAGCTTAGCAAGCCTCAGGTTCGGCAGGCGTTCAAATACCTGGTTGACTATGAAGGGATGCGTGACAGCTTCCTGAAGGGGCAATACACGATCCACCAAAATTTCCTGCCCCAAACCTATCTCGGTGCCTCTGACGAAACGCCGTTTAGCTTTGATGTGGAAAAAGCCAAGGCACTGCTGGATGAAGCAGGTGTAAGCGGGCTTGAGATTGAAGTTGGTGTGCGTGAAGCGCAGGAACGGATCGAAATCGCCCAGTCGCTGCAGAATGCGCTGAGTCAGGTTGGCATCACGATGAACATCACCGTGGGAACCGCCAAACAAATTCTGGCACGGTATCGTGCGCGGGAACTGGATGTTTATCTTGGCGCATGGGGGCCGGACTATCCCGACCCGCAGACGAACGCAGGTACCTTTGCCTATAACCCGGATAACTCGGACGAAGCCAATGCCACAGGATTGCTGGCATGGCGGAATTCTTGGGATACCGGCGGGCTGACCGACAAAACGGACGCGGCTGTTGTCGAAAACGACACCGCGAAACGCGCTGACATGTACAAGGAAATCCAGGCCGAGTTCCGCGAGACTTCGCCGTTTGTCATCATGTTCCAGCAGATCGAGCAATCGGCCCTGCGTGAAAACGTGACGAATTTCTCAACCGGTCAGGCGATAACTTCGGCGTCGTATTGGCAGGTGACCAAGTAAATGGCACTGGCCGAAAGACCAACTGAGGGGCGCCGCTCGGCGCCTCTTATCCATTGGATCAAGAGTATCCTGAAAACTATTGGCACCATCGCAATTACAATGCTGGGTCTGCTTTTCGTGACCTTCATCATCGGTCGCGTGATGCCGATCGACCCGGTGCTGGCGATCGTAGGCGAACGCGCATCGCAATCGACTTATGATGCGGTCTATCAACAGCTTGGCCTTGATAAGCCGCTGCTGGTTCAGTTTGGATATTACCTTTGGGATGTTTTGCACGGCGATTTTGGCGATTCACTTCTGAATGCGCGCCCGGTTTCTCAGGATATTGCCCGAGTCTTCCCTGCTACGCTGGAATTGGCGACATTGGGTGTTTTGATTGGCATATTTCTGGGTGTTCCGCTTGGTGTGATCGCCGCAGTCAAGCGCGGATCGTGGATCGATCAGATCGCCCGTGTGGTCGCGCTTGTCGGGTATTCAATGCCAATATTCTGGCTGGGGCTCATGGGGCTTTTGGTCTTTTATGGGATACTTGGCTGGGTCGGTGGCCCGGGCCGCCTGGATATCTTCTATGAAGACCTTGTTCCTACGCGAACAGGGTTGATCTTGCTTGACAGTGCCTTGGCCCAGGATTGGGATGTTTTCCGGAATGCGTTGTCCCATATCATCCTGCCCGCAGCTTTGCTGGGGTACTACTCGCTTGCCTACATTAGCCGGATGACCCGATCCTTCATGCTGGAACAGTTGTCAGCCGAATATGTCATCACTGCCCGCGTCAAAGGGCTGTCTGAAAGGCAGGTTATCTGGCGCCACGCCTTCAAGAATATCCGAGTGCAGCTGATCACAGTGATCGCACTGAGCTATGCCAACTTGTTAGAAGGATCAGTTCTGACCGAGATCATCTTTAGCTGGCCGGGGATCGGCAGCTATATCACGACGGCTTTGCTGAGCGCCGATATGAATGCCGTTCTTGGAGGAACCGTTGTGGTCGGGCTGATCTTTATCTGCCTGAACATATTCTCGGATCTTCTTTACCGTTTCTTTGATCCGAGGTCGAAATGAGCGACATGACCTTGCGCCAGTGGCTGCTGACCGACGAGCCGACTTCGCGCCGCCATGCCAGATTGGCCAGCTTCTACAAAGGCTGGCTGACTTTGCGATCAAACTCGATGGCAATGGTCGGGTTTGCGATCCTTGTCATCCTTGTTCTGACAGCGGTCTTTGCGCCTTTTCTCGCGCCGCATGATCCCTTTGTTCAGAGCCTGTCCAGCCGTCTTCTTCCCATCGGGGCTGAAGGCCACTTGCTGGGAACCGACAGCCTGGGGCGGGATATTCTGTCACGCCTGATCTATGGGGCCCGAATTACACTGTACATCGTGGCGCTGGTGGCGCTCATCGCACCGATTGCGGGGCTTCTGGTCGGGACGGTTGCGGGATATGTGGGGGGATGGACGGATGTGATCCTCATGCGCATCACGGATATTTTCCTCGCTTTTCCACGACTTGTTCTGGCGTTGGCGTTTGTCGCTGCGCTTGGGGCAGGGATTGAAAACGCGGTTCTGGCAATCTCGCTCACGGCATGGCCGCCCTATGCGCGTATGGCGCGTGCAGAAACCCTGACCATCCGGTCAACCGACTATATCAACGCGATCCGCCTTCAGGGTGCCGGGCCGCTGCGCATCATCACCCGGCATATCTGGCCACTGTGCATCTCATCTTTGATCGTGCGGGTCACGCTGGATATGGCCGGAATCATCCTGGCCGCCGCCGGCCTTGGTTTTCTGGGGTTGGGGGCACAACCTCCAAGTCCGGAATGGGGTGCCATGATATCCGAGGGTCGACGTTTCATCCTTGATCACTGGTGGGTGGCAACGGTGCCGGGGCTAGCAATTTTCACGGTTTCGCTGGCCTTCAACCTGTTGGGTGACGGCCTGCGGGACGCGCTTGATCCAAAGGACGGTGGCCAATGAACTTACTCGACATCGAAGATCTGTGGGTTCGTTTCCCAACCCGTCAGGGCGTGTTTGACGCCGTGCGGGGCGTGTCGTTTTCGCTGGGGCGCGAGCGTCTGGGGATCGTCGGCGAAAGCGGCTCGGGCAAGTCGATGACGGGACGGGCCATTCTGCGCCTGATCCGAAATCCGGGTATCGTCGAGGCCAAACACATCAATCTGGAAGGCCGAGACCTGATGAAGCTCAGCGAGCGCGAGATGCGTGAGGTGCGAGGCAAGCAGATCTCGATGGTGATGCAGGACCCCAAGTTTTCTCTGAACCCGGTGGTCACGGTTGGCGAGCAACTTATGGAGGCATACCTCCAGCACAATTCCGGCTCTAAGGCCCACGCGAAAAAGATGGCTATCGAGATGTTGGATAACGTCTCAATCCGTGATCCTGAGCGGGTGATGCGAGCATACCCGCATGAGGTGTCTGGGGGTATGGGGCAGCGCATTATGATTGCGATGATGTTGATCCCCAATCCCAAGATTCTGATTGCCGACGAACCAACTTCGGCGCTTGATGTCAGTGTTCAGCGGCAGGTGCTGAACATCATGGATGGATTGGTCAAGGAACGGGGGATGGGCCTGATATTCATCAGCCACGACCTGAATCTGGTATCTGAGTTCTGTGACCGTGTCCTCATCATGTATTCTGGTCGGATCGTCGAGGTTTGCGAGGCTGACAAGCTGCATCAGGCCCAACATCCCTATACCCAGGGCTTGCTAAACTCGCTGCCGCGCCTTGATGAAAAATGCACCCACCTGAGTGTTCTCACACGCGATCCGTCTTGGTCCGAAGCCCCGAGCGTGAGGGGCTGAAATGAAGGCACTGGAAATCAACCATCTGAATGTCTGGTTTGGTCACGCGCACGACCGGGTCGATGCGGTGAAAGACGCAAACCTTGAAGTCGCGCAGGGCGAGAGTTTTGGCCTTGTGGGCGAAAGCGGTTCCGGCAAGTCGACAATTCTGAGGGCAATTACCGGGCTTGCACCGCAATGGTCGGGCACAATCCGCGTAGAAGGTCAGGCTATATCCGGGTCCCGGCGGGATCGGTCATTCTTTCGGACCGTCCAGATGGTGTTTCAGGACCCCTACGCGTCTTTGCATCCACGGCACACTGTTGATCAGGTTCTCAGTGAAACAATTCATCTGCATGGGTTTGGAGATATCGATAAACGCGTGAGCGATTTGCTCAACGATGTCGGACTTGGGCGAAGATTCCGGTTTCGGTATCCACACCAGCTTTCCGGTGGTCAACGACAACGCGTGGCAATCGCAAGGGCCTTGGCAGGTGAGCCGGACATTTTGCTTTTGGACGAACCCACGTCGGCTTTGGATGTCAGCGTTCAGGCCGAGGTGCTCAACCTGCTGACTGACCTGCGCAAACAGCGCGGATTGACCTATCTGATGGTATCTCATGATCTTCCGGTTATCGCACATATGTGCGAACAATTGGCAGTTATGAGAAATGGTGAAATAGTTGAGGTCATGTCCTCGGAAACTCTGCGTTTGGGGAACCCAAGCCACGAGTATTCCAAGCAATTGTTGACCGCATCTGTTGCCCCAAACCAGTAGCGACTTCGTTAGAAGCGGGATTTATCCTTCGTATGATCAGTTCGGGTGACGCACGACAGCGGCCTTTAGCATTTCCTGTGTGAACGCATCCTGTGATTAATAAGGACCGTGTTGGCGGTACAGCGATCGAGATATTGGAAAAGGCTACAAATTGTGCAACCGTGAAGTATGCAAGGAATGCAATATAAATTCTGGCAACGAGGTCACTGATGAAAAGCAAGGTGCAATACTTGGCGATAGCGTTTGCGTTACTGATCGCACCGCCTATTTCAGCCCAGCAATCTGACTGGTCTTTTGCGGGGACCGCTTACCTGTTCATGGCCGAAACGGATATTTCCCTTAGAACACCAAGTGGAACAATCGACGGCACGTTGAGTTTTTCAGACGCTCTCGAAAACTTGGATTTTGCGTTTATGGGCGGCATTTCCGCGTCTAACGGGCGCTGGTTGTTGCTTGCTGACTATAACTACACCGATTTGGCGTTCAGTAATTCAACTCCCGGCCCGGCGTTTTCGAGTTTGGACACCTTCGCCACCACGCAATTTCTCAGCGGCTATGTCGGATACCATGTTTATGAGACACCCGCGATCAGCGTGGCCCTTGCCGGTGGGTTCAGGTGGTTCAGCACGGAAACCACATTCCGATTGCAACCGGGGGTCGTCGCCGGGCGAAGTGTGACGATCGACGACAACTGGACTGATCCGGTCGTCGCTGCCCGCGCACGAGTTCGGATTTCTGACAAATGGTCAGGGACCGGATTTGTGGATTACGGTGGATTTCGAAGCGGTAGCGAAACCTGGCAAGTTCTGCTGACCGCGGATTATGAAATCAATGACAGATGGCTGATCCGGGGCGGCTACCGCTATATCTCCTTTGATCATGAGATCAACGGCAATGATTTCAGGTTTGACCAGTCAGGCCCGTTGCTGGGGGCAACATACAGGTTCTGAAAACGACGTCGGGCGCATCCTTTGATACTAACCTGTTACGTGTTGCGGGTTGGACGATGACTTGGGGAAACGGATGGCGCTCGGATGGTGCCTGGCCATTGCGGATCGTGTTGACCAATTCTATGGGCCTGTCACGGAATTGTGCCGACCCTTTTACTTGGTGTTTTGCCAAAATGGCGTGACATCATGGCATCAAAACCAACTCCGCAATTTCGCGCTGCAGCGGTGCGTGTAGCATTGCCGTTCGAATGTCAAAAAAGTGTTCGACAGAGGTGTTCCGTTGGCACCTGCGTGGAATAACCCCGTCAAATTAGTTGCCCAATAAGTGCGCGAGTTTTACCCGATCAACTTTGGATCTGTGGCGCTTGTCCATTGGCATCTTCCTCACGTGGGTCACTTTGGCAATGCCAAGCTCCTTCGCCAGCCTGGTCCAGTTTGACAACTGATGCGCGTCACCTTCAATGCATAAAGTGGAACTTCCATTTAGGCTCATGAGCGCGCAGTGCGTCACGCTCGGCCATTGCCGGGCAGCTATTTCGATGGCGAAAGGAAAAGTGCGGCCAGCTGAGGTTGCCACATCGCTCGCTACTCTACCCCACAACCACAAACGACCTAGATCATCCAACCGCCCTGCGTCGCCGGTTCGATGCCAGATCGTAGTGTCGTCCTTGATCTTATTTTCCTTGGAGTGTGCGGGATCAAGATAGCCATCATTTACATGATCGCCCGCCACCTGAATTTCATCCTCTTGAATTCGGAGTTTGATTTGCGAAACCGGACACCCAACAAGTAGCCCCTTGCCCGCTGCCATTTCGCGTTGGTCGGTTTCGGAGATGTCACGCGCATCAAGATGCGCAATCGGTTCAGCTTCGGTTGACCCGTAGACGCAGATCACCTCCAGGTCGAAATGGGCAAGAAGCCTTTCGACCAGGTCAGGGAACACCGGACCGCCGCCAGTGAAAACTGTGTGTAGGGAACCGATATCTGTACACTGTGTCAGTTTTTCGCATAATGACGGAGGGATCAGAAGCCGGGTAACATGTTGCTTCGATATCCAATCCGCCAACTGTTCGGGAGAAAGCCGCTCCAGTTTGCTCATCTTCCAGTTCGGCAGAACAGTCGTGCGCCCGGCCGCAAGGTTTATCAGGGTGAACACCGGGAACGCTACCAGATCCCGCTCTGCTTCATTACTGTCAAGAAGCGGTGCGATGGCATCATGTTGTGCCATCAGAAACGCATGGCTGCGGGGGATGGCCTTTGGCTGACCTGTTGTCCCGGACGTAAAGGAAATGAGCGCCGTGTCACTGTCTTTTACAACAGCTTTCCTCAGGTCGCCCTTGGCATTGCCAGGTAGCAAAAGCCGCATCTTAATAAGTTCGGGCACAACAAACCCGAGCGGCGCAAAGAAACCCGATGCGCAAAAGGCCTTGGGTCGGGTCGCTCTCGCTGCATGACGCAGCCCAGCGAGTCCCATAGCTGGTTCAGGCAAAACCACCGTTGCCCCCAATGACCACAAGGCCGCAAGACTAGCGTATAAATCAGCATTGACCGGCATCGCCAACAAAACGCGATCGCCATGGCCAAGCCCCTTACGTCCCCACTTTCCGGCCAATTGCTGCGCGCGTAACTGCAACTCTCGAAAGGTGACCTCGCGACCGTTGCTCTCTACGATGGCCGTTCGGTCTGGGAATCGGTCGACGGCAACGGCAAAATGATCCAACAGATTAATCATCCAGGCGCAACCCGAACAGGTTATACCGCCGGAATACCTTAGCCCCTTCGACAACGCTGCGGTCGGCGGATTTGTTATCATCATGTATCAGCGCGTGGATGGCTGTTTTAAAACCAAGATTTAGCGCCGATCTATGGAAATGACTGGCCAAATGACGACCTGCGCCGCGCTCAAGGCTTGCATACGTCTTTAAGACGGCCGCAGTTGGATTTGGGCCTTCTGCATAGTTAGGGATCCCAAACAGGAAACCTGCCAACGAGCCGTCCGGACGGCGAGCAAAGAAGATAAGCTCGCGCGTCAGAAGCGGAATGACGGGCATGTACATTGCAAGAAAATCACTCTCAGAAATAGGTTTATAGAATGCGTTTTTGGAAAAAGCCTCAACTGACAGTTGGTACACTTGCCGGAACAATCCTTCAGGGTTGGTTCCGTCCCAGGGTTCGACATCAAACGCGTCGGTTGCAGAAAGAGGCGACCTGGACGTTTGTACCAAAGACACGCGCGCCGAGAAATACTTGCTGATGGTCGCAAATCCTGCCGCCCGAAACACATCGGGCTCATGTGGCTTGTTCGTCGGCTCCATTAAAAAAGGCGCTGAACCGTCGCTGTCGGATACGAACCGATAGCTATGCCATGTGTCACCAGACATCGGCCCAATGATCCGATCAATCCCAGCCCGCCGGACACGCGCAACCGCCGTTTTCAAAGCCTCCAAACCGGCCTCTGGGGTCTGGCACGAAAAGTCGCCGATTGTTGCAGCGGGAACATCGTCCCAATCGGGGCCTTGCAGATAAACAGACAGTTTGGCGCCATCAGTCTGAATGGTTTCTTTCGTCATGATACAACTCCTGAGACCATCCCACCGCCAACGGCCCCTGCTATGGACCAGAAATAATAGGCAAGCGGTGGAAACAGTGCCAACAGCGTGAGCCTGAAAACACGATTCTTTTGGAGCAAATGTGGAAGCAATAGGGGCACAATCGCCATTGTTGAGAGTGATACAAGTGCGAGTGCAGTCAGGGGTTCGGCCCAATTCGATTGGTCAGAATTCAGGGAAACCACCCAGGACCGGATGAAGAACAGGAGGGCGGCAGCAAACGGTATCGCAATTGGCGCGGGGCGCAACGCCACTGCAATGAGCCCCATGGCCAACCCCATCGCACTCAGCCCAAAAAAGGATATCGCATCCCATCCCGCTGCATTCCCCGCCGCAAGCCAACCGAAGCCCAACAGGCCCAGGGCGGCAACAACATCCAGATCGGGGTACTTACTGTCACACGGAGAGGCGGTGCGCGCCCAGCCGTGCGCGGCGAGAACCATGATCGGCAGCACTGTATTCTGGAGTTTCGCAGCTGCCAGTAACAGAAAGACCGCAACAACATAGACGCGGGTCGTATGTTTGGTCAGGCCCAGTTTGGTTCCCACGACACCGAAACTGGCAAGGGAGGCAAGAAACAAAACGGCCAACAACGCCAGCTCTGCCAAAGAGCTATGGTAGTGACTTTTCAGAAAAATCAGCAAACCAAGCGGCAGGAACAGGTTGTCAAACCCTCGCCAGCTTTGCGCCTCGACCAATGTGCCAAAGGCTGCAACCATAAGGCACAGCATCATGATGTTCGAGGGAGGGAGTTTCGACAAGAACAGGAAACAGATGATCGCAACCAATAGCGTTATGACAAAAAACACCACTGACCCTTCCAAACTCTTGTCGCCATCTTCGACCACGTAACGTTTGGTCCCGTAAGTGGTCCCGGCCAGCGCAGCTGCGGCATCAGCCAGTGTCAAAACAGCGATTGGAAGCAGGTAGTACAGAGCGTTTTCCCCGGCCAGCAAAAAGCAAAACCCAACGGACAAAGCCAAAAGGAAATCTCCGTATGAGGTGCGCTCGACGCTGTGTAGGGCCGCGCCTAAACCTTTCGAGAACCGGGGAAGTCTCAGGATCAGCATGACGAACAACGTTATTCCGATCAGCATGTAAACCGGCCAACGATCCGGAAACACCCAAGGTAGAACCAGGGTAAAGAGCCCAGTTCCAACATGCATCAGCTTGCGTTGTACTTCAGCGTTCAAGCCGACCTTTTGCGCCAACCGTCGGACAACTGCCATCAATCCCAACAGGACCAGAACAGACGTCAAGGCCAGCAGAATCTGTGCCGGAACACTCACACAAGCACCTCTTCCACGACAAAGTCCGAGTAGAAAAAGGCCATGTCGCGTGCCTTCAGTCGATCCTCGATCGCGTGACGTGTTTCTATTTTTCCCTTATGTACGACGGGCACGCGGCGGGGCGCCATCATGTTCCAATACACAAGGCGGGCCTTGGGCGCGGCAGCGGACAGGATAGACACGTAAACCTGTTCAAACACTTCGGGTGACATATATTCGAAGATATCCGACAGGTTGAAACCATTGGCCTTTTCGCCAGTCGAGACGAAGGCCTCCAACGACCCCGGACGGATATCCAGGCGGTCCAGGCGGGCGCGGATCGTATCAAAATGCTCGGGTCTCCAGGCCATTGGGAGCGCGTCGCCATGCGTTCCCTTCAGAATCCAGTGCAAATATGAATTTCGCGATGGGTCGTTATCAACACCTGCGTGGCGAATTCGACGAGCTACATGCTGGGCGGGGCTGCCCTCGACGTGATCAAAGAATGCCTTGTCGCGACCCATGCGCCCCATCACAAAACGCGAGAAGAACACATTCAGCAGCAGCCGCCATCTGAAGGTATCAAAGCGCGTGTCAAAGAAAACTTCGCGCGCTTCGGGTGTTCGGGGCGTAAAGACATCATCAATCGTGCGTCGGGAATGAACAAGCGGCAAAAGCCGGGTGCGGAAGATGCGAAAATACCGCTCAAACTTGCCGACCCCGCCTATCCCGTGGTGCTCGACATCCGGGACAAGACCGGTCCAAAAGGCACGTGTTTCAGGGTCGGTTTCCCGCAGGGCCTGCGATAGCAATGCAGCGCGCCTGTTGCTGGCGCGTGACCCGGTCAGTTCCAGAAACTCGGGGTGTGTCAAGTTCCGGAAGGCGCCGATCCGTAGCTTCAGGCAGGCGATCTGTGCCGGTGACAGATCAACTACCACAACTTTCGACGGGTTCAGCGTTAGCATAGCCAGTGCATTATCCCCGGCCGAACATATGGAAACCAGCGTGCCCCCAGCGCAATCGCCCAGCGCCTCGGTCAGAACGTCTGCGTCTTCCCATAGCTGCGCGTACCGGATGTGACCGAAATCTGCTTTGCCTTCGATTTCACTATACCCCATCGCACCGTTCCACTTTGCCACTTGCTCCGTCGACCGACAGGGTTTCACCATCCTTGATCCATTGCGTGGCGCCCTTCAGACCCACTACACAGGGAATGCCCAACTCGCGCGCCACGATGGCAGAATGCGACAATAGTGATCCCCGCTCTACTACAATGGCCGATGCATTCGAGAATACCGCAATCCAGCCCGGATCAGTGTGGCGCGCCACAAGGATATCGCCGGACTGTAGCGCCTCGGTCCGCGGGTCGTGGATCACCCGAGCCTGCGCGATCACTTGCCCGGCTGAACACCCGGTGCCAGTTTTTATTCGCTCGGGCGTGCTGTTGACCTCGACGACATCAGCCCAGATCGGAGCGATAGCAGGACCTCGGATTTCTATACGTTCGGGCGGGTCCGCGCGTTGGGATGCAGCTGCATCTTCGCTTTGACGCTGCGAGACTATGGCCTTCAGATCAGGCGACAAGCTGAACCCTTCGACGGCGCCCAGGACTTCACATGTCGTCAGATGAAAGACGTCGCGGGGATTTGTAAGCAGCCCCCTTGCAGCAAACTCTCGTCCAATGCCCAGAAAAACACGTCGGGCGTGGCCGAATATCCGGGTGCGTTCAAAGCGCAGATTCTCTCGATCGCGTACCCGGGCCTTGGCCCATCCTACGATCCATTTGGAAATGTGGCGTTTCAACGGATTGGCTGGAAACAGGGATTTCCAGTCCGGTTCTGTGCTGATGTGCCGCTTACCCTCGGGGCGGGTGGCACTGGCGGCAATGGCCATCAGCAGACTGGTGGGATCATCGCGCAGTGGAATACTCTCCAGCTTCAGTTCCTCAGTACATCTATCCCCGAATTTATTCAGATAAGACTGAACCTCGGCCCAAATCTGAGGATAAGATGCAAGGGTTTCCAACTGGCATTCCACGCTCAGCTGTTCCGCGATCCCGGCTTCGCGGACCAAGTGAGCTATGCGGGCAATGCGCTGCGCCGGTTCGGCTGAGACGATATCACCCTGGCCAATCATAACATCGTTATGCAGCATCAGCCCGTCTTCACCCAACCACTTGTACAGCAGGTTACGCGATGCGCCAAAGGCGATCATGCACAAGAAATCATTTATGAGCGGCGCGTCCCAGCGATCCAGCAGGGTACTTTCGATATGACGATACTCGGCGGCCAGTTCGGTCGCATTCGCAGCTTCTATGTCCAGATCACGATCCAGAATTTCGTTCAGCCTGGCATAGAAGTTGCGCCGGGTGCGGGGCAAGCGCACGGCCTGCCAGATCAAACTGCCCGCAACCGCAACCAGCTTGGTGTATTCCAATATCTTGCGCACGCCTTTCGCTGGAGCAGGTCCAATCCCATCAGTGATTTCGCGCGGCATGGGTTCTGACACGCCCATCATAGTTTCCATGTAGTCTCGGTTCAGCGAGAACCCCGGCAGAAGCGCCAGCGCACGGTACCAGTTGACCAGATTGTAATAGACACGCCCATCAATGCGCCCAAGCAAGTTGTCGAAGATGGCCGAGTTTTGCGTGACCGTTCTATCGGACACGCCCAGAAGCTGCACAAAGGCGCGATAGACCCGAGAGTAGACATGCAGGGCAAAGGAATAGGTTAGCGGGCTGACAATGCCCGGATAGCTTTCGACAATGTTCGAGTTGTCAAAGATGGTTAGCGTTTTATCCGGTATCGCCACTGGTCGCAGCTCGGTCGTAATTGGCCGTGCCTGAAGAATGTGCAACCCATCCGTATCGAATGCCCATTCGATGTCTTGTGGGACACCAAAAGCCTCTTCCGCTTTGCGAGCCAACTTTGCGATCTGAAGCGCTTGATCCCATGTCAAAACCTGGGGCGTGTCTTGCGCGCATTCAGGCTGTCCGGCCTTTTCGATGGTCCAGTCCTCGCCATCGACCTCACCTGCCACCAGCGCATCACCCAAACCGTTCACTGCGGATACAACTACAGTGTTTCGTCGACCGGTTACCGGGTCGGCGGAGAAAGCAACACCGGCGGTCGTCGCATCAATCATGCGCTGTACGATGATCGCAGGGGCTTCTGCCTCTCCCCCGGATTTGACCGTACGATAGGTGGTGATTGTATCCGCAAACCCTGATTGCCAAACCTGTTTTGCGGCCTGCAACACCTTGCTTGCAGTGACGTTCAGGACAGTATCGAACTGCCCGGCATGGCTGTGTTCGAGACCATCTTCGGCCCGACCGGAACTGCGCACCGCAAAAGGTCCCGGACCCAGCGTATCCAGTGCGGCAACAAGCTCGTTACTAAGCCCACGTGCCGCGATTGGTCCTGTCTTACCGGTGCGGAAAGCGGAATCGGTGATGACAAAAAACGCAGGTGGATTAAATCCGTGGCGGGAGAGGTTTGAAAGCGCCGCGGCTTTACCTCCGACCACTGTCGGGTCAGTTGCATCGGAATGATTGACGATAAAGGTCATCCAGAGACTCCAACCAGAAACGGTAAAAAGCCCGCTGTGACATAACAGAAGAACACCCAAAGTCCCGCGACTGTGTCCATCCTGCATTGTGCCTTTGGCATTGGCGCAATCACATAGCTGCGTACCGCAAGACAACAGGGCACAAACGCGACGGCCCCAAACACAACCGTTAGCATTCCGACGCCGGTCGCAAACCCAGTACCCACCAACAACAGAAAAGACAGTGCAACACTGCACAGCCAAACAATAGCGGCAAAGCGATACCCCCAAAGGCCCGAATAGGTATCTACCCCGTCAATTTCGTTTTCGGGCGCCCAAAGCTTGCGCCCAATTTCAAGAACGCAACCATTCACGAAAGACAATGCCAGAAACAACCATAGCTTCGATGCCGCACCACCGGCTGGAAGCCATTCTATACTGGTGAGCAGCAAATCGATCAGCGGCATAATCGCCATGTGGCTGCACAGATAGAGAACCGGTCGCGCCTTTAGCCAGACCGGCACCCCGAACTCGGCCGTCATTGCCGCCAGCCATACCCAAACCACAAAAAGGCACAACAGAACCGGGGGGTACCACAACCATGCAGCAGCGGCAGTCGCCGGCAATGTCAGTAAACCAAGCACAAGCACCTCAGCCTGTGACACCAGCCCCCTTGGAATGGGGCGCTCGGGTCGGTAGCGACGGTCGTCCTCGGCATCCTTGAATTCGTCGCAAACGCGCATCTGAAAAAACAGCATTATTGCCAGGATGAAGCCGATCGCAAAGGCGGGCAATTCGGGCAAGGGGCGATCAGCAAGTCGAGCCGAGACACAGATGCTTGCCGCAGAAAACACCAGCAAAAGCGGAACGGTCTTCTTTAGCGGAAAGCGTTCGGATTGATAGATCCACAATCGAGCCAGCAAAGTCATCGTTGGCGGGCCAGACTCTCATGGGCTCGCGTGAAATGCCCCGCAGCGATTGCGGCGACAATCGATATCTCTCCGCACAGGCAAATCGCAGCAGCGACTTCTGCCAGCGCTGTGCCGTGACCAGCGCCCTTCAATCCAAGAATGTTCAGTGCCGCAGCCTGGCTGGGCAAGCCAGTACCACCTCCGACGGAACCGACAAGGATATTTGGAAGCGTCACCGAGCAGAAAAGATCATCTCCTCTGCGTTCCATCCGCGTCACCCCCATCGCACTTTCAGCGACACAGGCAGCGTCTTGCCCGGTTGCGATGTAAAAGGCCGCAAGCCCATTGGCATAGTGGGCCTGGGCCCCAAGCTGACCGGACAGATGTGACCCAAGATTGGCCACCCGACCATAAGCCAGCATTGCATCCACGGTGGTGCCGAGTGTCTTTTCCACGACATCTGCAGGCAAGGTTATCGACGCACTTGCTTTGCGGCCGCGACCCGTCACCAATCCAAGCGCCGAAGCTTTTTTATCGCCCGAAAAATTCCCCTCAATATACCAGTTTCCAATTGGTATTGGGCAACCGCTTTCAATTGCACGGCACAGCGCATCTGTTGCAATGGTTACCATGTTCTGACCTGCCGCATCACCTGTGGTGTAGCGGCAAATCAGAAAGACAATATTCGTGTCTATGAAAGGCTCAAGCGAGACGAGTTTACCATGTCGGGTTGTCGCATCAGCCGCCTTCTGGAGATCGTCGACATTGCTGACCACCCAATCCACGAACTGACCGGCCTGCAAAAGGCTTTCGAACACAAAGGCTGGCGTGCGCAATACACCTTCATACAATACTGCAGTGCTGACGCCTCCAGACCGCCCAGCAGCAAAAGCACCCCGTGCGTAAGAGGCCACAAGCGCTGCCTCCGTTGTCGCAAGAGGCACATAATAATCCCCATTGGCATTCATACCATTCAAGCGCAATGGCCCAACGATGCCAACTGGTACCTTCACAGTTCCAATGAAATTTTCAATATTGGCGCTGTAGGTTTCCGAAGCCTCAACTGTTGCGGGGTCCGCGATCAAGGCTTGATCTGCGTCGCTTGCCACAGGTTTCAACTGGTCCCAGAACCGCGCAACCGTCGCGCTGTTAGCCTTGCGAGAGGGGCGCAAAGGCGAAAAACTTTCGTTGCTTGAGGCCAATTGATGTGGTGTGCGTTCAACGTCATATCGCGCTTTTACACGCCGCAGCATCTCTCGCACGTGAAATGGAATAATCAAAAAGAAGCTCCGATAGACGCTGTTCAAAACGACTGCAGATTGAGTTCTGCACTGGCTGCACACTAACAAGAAAGTAAGCGATATCCAGAGAATATGTCCAAAGGGAAGGTTATCGATGACCCAATCTTGGTTGGTTGATACGCCCTATGGTAGTGCTGCCGCAAAAGATCGTCATTGATAAAAGGGGGCTAATTCAGCCGGGATTAGGGCGCTCAACTAGATACTCAGGGGCTTTGGGCGCCCGATCCCGATCGAACTGACCGGGCGGATATCCCTCAATAACACCACATGGGTGAAGTAATCGTCCCGACCAACGGCATGAAGCTTTGGTTGTGACGCGCGATCGAGGGCAACTGTGATGTGCTCGACATTCTGGCCTAGGTTCGCCGCAATGCGAGAACCGACATATTCAAACTGCGGAAAGGTGATGCCGCCGAAGTATCGGCCTGAACGCGTGGGCTCGGGCTTTTCCATTAATTTGGCAATGCTGCCTGTACTACAGCTGCAGCGGAGAGCAATAATTTCTAAGGGATGTCGACTCTCGTCAGACCGGGTGCAGACTGTCCAGTGTCTGGCAAGTTATTGTTTTTTGCAAACTTAATAGTTTGATTTGATGGCGGAGACGAAGGGATTCGAACCCTCGAGACCCTTCCGGGCCTACTCCCTTAGCAGGGGAGCGCCTTCGACCACTCGGCCACGTCTCCGCCGACGGGTATATCCGTGCAAGCAACGGATATACAAGGTCAATTCCGCAGTGTTTAGTTTTTTTTACAGATCCATCCGAACTCTTTGAAATAGAACGGAATCGCACCGGTTTGCATCCGCCATTGGTATGAATTGGTTCACTTTCTTCCGGACTGATGCAGTTCGCAATGTCTTTAGAATCGCAGGCCTTGCCTGTGGCTTCTGGCCTGGTTTGCGAGAATCTGAGACGTGGCAAGTCTACAGCGGCGTTCAAGTGCTCGGTTGGCTTTGCAATGTGAAATCGGGTCACGATTTTTTTGCGTGATAGCGTTCTGTACGCAGTCTTGAAGCTGGCAACTTATTGAAAAAAAGTAGAAAACAAGTTCCCTTTTTGGAAGTCACGATCCGGTAACGCCGTGATGCGATTCGTTCTGTTGTCGATGAGGAGAACATCATGTCGCAACATACCGTTCCGTCTGAACCATGGCAGAACCCTTATGAAGCCAATCAAAAGGTAGGCCGGGGTCGACGCCGTTTGAGTGTGTTGGAGCGTTCCTCTCAGGAGGTTTTCAAGGATCACAACGGTGAATCGGACCTTTTTGAAGGAACATGGCCCACGAATTTCTCGAAGGGGTTGCGTCATGACGTAAACGGAATTGTCGACGCGCAGGTCTATACCGAGTTTCTGGAAGAAGTGGCTGATCCGACCTGCACCGACAATTTTGGCAATCGGTTGGCGTTGTTCGACATGCCAGCCTATTCCGGGCCCTTCCGCACCGCGCCATCAGAGGGTGGTGAATTTAGGTGGCGTGCGTGGGAAGGGCCAATCCTGGGCCATCGGCTTGGTCTCAACGGATGTGACGCCGGGGGTTTGGGTATTGCCCCCGCGCCCCGGCTTGGCTCGGATGAGCTGGCGGCGGAGATGGCCGAGATCTACGCGATGGCCATTCTGCGGGATGTACCGTTCGAATCCATCAGGGATGGTGCCGGTGATGCGGCCAACGTGGCTGGTGCGCTTGGTCAGTTGGAATGGTTCCGGCGCGATGGCAGCCCTCGGGACGCCGATGGCGCTGAGATTGGAAAGGTTTCGGCGGCGCGGCGGGTTCGGGATGGTGGCGGCCTGACCCCTCAAACCCTGTTTCGTGGTTGCTCGCAGGGCTGTGCGCAGGGGCCGTACCTGTCGCAGTTCCTGGTACAAGGCCACGATCCACTGACAGCAGATCAAGCGCGCCGGCAGAAGCATAAGCTGACGCAGGCAATGGCCGCCGGGCCTGTTCCCTTCGGCGCATTGAGGATCGACCAGAAGATCTTGCCGCAGGCGGCGGGCGTGGACTATCTGCGGGATTGGGCTGAGTGGCTGGACGTTCAGAATGGGGCGGACACGACGGCCGAACAAGCCTTTGATAGCGACGGAACGAAATTCATTGAAACACCGCGCGACCTTGCCTCTTACGTGCATTTTGACAGAATTTATCAGACTTTTTTCAATGCCTGCCTGCTGATGCTTGGACAGGGCACTCCGACAGACGAAGGTCTGCCTGAGGATGGATATGCCGGTGTGCGTGATCCTGGCTCTGCCTGGGGCGGCGCACATGTTTTGTCCCTGCTGACGGAAGCCGGGGCACGGGCCCTGAGGGCCGCGAAACGTCAGACGTTTCAGGTGCACAATCGTGCCCGGCCTGAAAAGCTGGGCAGTGTGACGAGTTTGATGGCAAACGGTCACGGCGCAACTCTTGGCGCGGCCGAGCCTTTTGCCGCGGCTCATCTGAGTAAACTCGAAGCTGCGGCAAGCGAAGGTTTCAGTCTTATGGATGCAATCGCCGCCTCGCCTTCGGTTAAGAGGTTTGCGCATAACGCCATTTCCCATAAGGGCCTGCCGCGAAATGACCGTAACTTACTGCTTCCGGTTGCTTATCCCGAAGGGTCGCCAATGCACCCGTCTTATGGGGCGGCTCATGGTGCCGTTGCCGGGGCGTGCGTCACTGTGCTCAAAGCTTTCTTCAGAACGCACGCTTTGGATGGATCACGGGTGTCTTTGGCCTCGGCCGGTCTGCCTCGGGTCCTTGTGCCAGCTGCGGGGGGTAAGACCCTGATCGGCTCGACCCGACCGGAAGACAGTGCAGACTGCCTGACGCTAAATGGCGAGTTGAACAAGCTCGCTGCGAATATTGCACTTGGGCGCAACCTGGCGGGCGTTCATTTCTACAGCGATTATTTCGACAGTATCCGGATGGGTGAGCGTATCGCGGTCGGCATTCTGGCAGAACATATGGCAAAATCACCGACGTCATCGAAAGTGTCGCTTGAGACTTTTGACGGCGATCATCTCAGCATCTTGGGTAATCGGTCTTCTGGCAGTGAAATCCACGTTGCCAATAGTTCGCCTGAATTGTGGTGGACCCGCCACCTGCCAGAACAGGCAGGTTGGGGCGGATGAAGTTTCAATTTTTTTCGGAGGGAGATTTTTCATGATGCTTCCGTGCCCGTCAACGATGATGATCTCTCGAACCAGGCTGGAACTGCCGTGGCAATTATTGATGGCAGATCAGCCCTGCATTTCAGATACGGATCGGTGTTCGGTGATGGCTGTTTTTCAATCGCCAGGTTGCGCCGATAGGGGGGTGAGTGAAGCTGCCCTGTCGGATTGGAACTCGAGAATTGAAGGGATGTTCGATGGCAATGGAGTGAGCCCGTTCTTGGTCATGGACCCAGACGACATCGTCGATGGTCAGATATCGACGGGGTTCAAATGGTCTGCCAACCCGCGCGAACCCCGGGATTGTCTGGGCGAGGAACTGGCCGCCAGTCTTTCGGATCAGGGATGGGCAAGCCGGGCTGAACTGCACAATGAATTTTTGGAATATGCGCTGATTTTACGTCCCGATTCCGACGGCAAAATGCGGCCGAAGCGCTTTGTCGCCACGACCGAACTGATGGAGTGGTGGAGAACCATGGCAGTGTTCGATCTGAATCACTTCCTTTCGGTCGTCGAAACCGCATCCAGATGTTCATATTCCTGCGAAGAGCTGTTCGAGGTTTCGCGAGCAGATTGGTGCGAGATGGATGTGCCTCAACGCATCGCTCGTTTTCACAAAAGACTGGTGGGAACAGATTTTGCCCATCCACCAGAGCATCCGTTGAATATCGAACATGCTTTGTTCATGATCACAGAGACAAACAGCCTGAGCGACCTGATCGCCACAATGCATCTTTCCTCATTTCCCTATGTTGTCGGCCATGGTGAAAACAGAAGGCCCGCGCGGCTTTGTGAGGTGTTACATTTTGCCAACCGACAGGATCTGTATTGTCGCCATGCGGGATCTGGTTTGGCGGGTGAAGCCCTTGATCTGGCCTTCTCCAAGGGCACGGCGACACCGACAGGGCGCGCGATGGCATTCGTGAATCCTCTGGGGCTTTATTTTCGGGCGTTTCACATTTCCGAACTCTTCGTGGATGCGGTGAATGTGCCGACAGATTGGGTGCGTTATCAGCGCGGTGAAGCTGGAATGCCCATGCGCCTTGAGTTCGGGCCGGGCGACGATGATCCCCGGTTTCTGGACGATATCACCATGGGAACTGGGCCAACCGCACGGCCTGTGTCGGGTTACGCGCTTGCCAGCCTGATCGAAGTTGGCCCCTTGATAACAGTAGCGGCCAAACCACGCGCGATCACAAGGGTCGAATTTGTTGAAGTCCCGCCTGTTGATCCAGGCGACATCGTTTGTGGACTTCCAGAAACCCAAAGATGCAAACAGATCTCTGAATTTGTGGACCGGACCGAAACCGAGGTCATTGGCAACGTAGCGCTAACTCGCCAATTCAGTCACTGACAAAGGTTTCAAACCGGCACGGCTTTGACCACGGGCAAAGGTATTTCCGGCGCCGTCATATCGAATATGGCAATCGGATGCCCGGCAGCGTTGGCCGCCGCTGTCAATACAGCCATCAGCGTCGGGTCGGGGCTTTGCCAGGCATCCACATCGAAAGAGGATGCCGGAGTTGCCGGGCGATCCTTTCGCGCGCCGCGATACAGTCGAAACAAGCGTGCCTGTTCCTCATTCATCGAGTCATCTGTCACGCCGGTGTGGTCAAGCGTCACCATATTGCGCCAGGACACAACCGCTTCGCATGCCGCGTGCCAGACACCTGTCGCCAGATCGGCGGAAAAAGCCGTTCCGTAAGTTGGCCGCCCGCCATCCGCATCGGCGCAGACCGCACGCAGTAGCAAGCCGACCGCCGGAACCACGCGAAGGTGAACGCTCAGATTGCGCAGGTAGGTGTTCAGCCAGCGGGTCAGATCGCGCGGCAGCGCTGTTTCGGGCAACACTTGGTCGAACCCACGTGGTCCAAGCGCGTGTTCCAGACATTCAAGCGCGGCCCATAGCGCAGCGGCCTCATGCGTTGGTCCCGCTGCGGCCCCCTTCGACGTGATCTGCCCGTCGCTGCCCGGCGCACCCAGAGCAAGGGCATCACGTGGCAGAAAATGCGTGGCACCGTCCGATGAAATCAGGCTCTCGCGGGTTTCAGGCGAATCCGCGCTGTATTGCAGCGCATAACGTTCGATCGCTTCGAAACCCGAAAGCCGTGCGGCTTCGTTCCGGTTACGCGCAGTGCCGAAGGACACGCGATGTTTCATTGCGCCAGCGGGTGGCACTGTTCCGTTTCGCAAATTGATCATGCGAAAGGCGGTGTGGATCGGAGCACCTTTGGGAAATTCAGCAAAAGAAGGTCCGGAAATAAGCCCTGCGTTTTCGGCCAGTTCAATCAGCGCGTCGGTCATTTTTGTTTCCGGATAGGTATGTAGCGGGTTATACAAATGGTTGTGGTTGTTAAGAAAGGACTTTTAGTATGGCTCGTTTGACTATTAATCCGAAATACACACTTAAGGATCTTGGGTGTGAAGTTTTGAACGCCGCCCGGAGCAACGCGCTGGGGTCGCCAGAAGATCGCGATGCGGCTGAGCAGAAGATACATGACATCCTTTCGGATGTTGGTAATCCTGCGGTGGAGTTCGTCTATGATTCCAAGGACAGGGTTCACATTGTCATCCCCGATCTGAGCGATAAAGAGCCAGACCCAAATCCCGATCACCAGTCATGGTGCTGCAAGCTGGCCTACGAAGCGATGGGTGGCATTGTCGTTTATGGCTGTGGTTCCTGACCGCAGTGTCTGAACTTGCCTGAGGAGTTTATTTGAGTAAGGCAAAAACCAAGATATTCCTGACCGGTCCGTTTCAGGTGATTTGCGACGACGGCCAGGATGCAACACCACGCGGCACCAAGGCGAAAGCGCTTCTCGCCTTGGTGTTGTTGTCTAAAAATGCTGTTCGCAGCAGGGCCTGGCTGCAAGACAAGCTTTGGAGCAAAAGCTCACCCGCACAGGGTGCGGCATCGTTGCGCAAGGAACTTAGTGTCCTGACCAAGCATCTGGCCGGGTTCGGTCTGGGGTTTCTGGACATCGGGCGCGAGAATGTCTCCATCGACCTGAAAGCGCTTGAAATTGATTTGTTTGATGAACCGCTTCAACCGGATCGCGCCGAGCTTCTGGAAGGGTTGGATGTTGCAGACCCGGAATTTGAAGACTGGTTGGCCGTTGAACGGCAAGCTTATTGGGATGTTGGTTTTGATGAAAACGCGCCCGTTCCGGTTGGCGCGCGCTTTCCATCCCATTGGGGGCGCCAGAGACCAGCAATTGTTGTCGAGCCGTTTGAAGTAATTGGTGACGATAACAACATCAACGTGGCGGCGGCCTCGATCCGGGACGAATTGCTTTTCCTTTTGGGCACGTTGTCGGATGTCATTGAATTGCGCGATGCGCGAAGACAGGAAGGGCCTGTCGACGGTTATATGCTAAGCGGCAGCGTGGTAGGGGCCGAAGGGCTGCGCGTGGCAGCACAATTGACGTCAACTGTGGATCAGGTGTGCCTGTGGACCGAACGTTTCCGGTTTCGGGAAAAGGATACGTTTGACGCCGTTGAAGAAATCGCAATGAAAGTTGTCGAAGCGCTTCAGTTGCGGCTGCGGGATGGTCACTGGTCCGATATCTGGTCAGCACACGCTACATCCACCGAAGTTTGGACGGCATTTCAGAATGGCCGCATTCAGGAAAGCCTTACGACCAAGGACGGCCTGTTTCGTGCCATCCGCCAGTATGAGGTCTGTTTGCGGCGCGATCCGGACTATCTGCCTGCGCGGATCGCTGTCGGATTCTGCCGCCTGGATCTGATCCGGTTGGGCATGGAAGATTCGCCGGAACAAACGCTGGCTCTGGTCGAGGCCGACTGCGCCATCATGCGTGAAAAACACCCGGCGGATCCCTATTGTGCCGCGCTCGAAGCGTTTACCCAAAATGTTGCTGGCCATACTGCCAAGGCTTGCCAGCTGATGCGCAAGGTTCTTGAGCGGTTCCACAGCAGCCCCGAATTGCTGGGCTATTATGGTGTCTTGTTGATGTATGACGACCGGCTTGAGGACGGAATAGCCACGTATCGGCAAGCTCTTGCGTTAACTCCGCACCCGCCGATCTGGATCGAGGCGAACTTGTCAATGACCCTTGCCCTCTCGGAAGACAAGGCAGCATGGCAGCACGCGCATAATGTCTTGCGAGTGGACCCCGGCAGCGTGCGGGCGCGGGTCGTGTTATGCATGTTGTCCGCTGCGGCAGGCAACCAGTCACTGGCACGTCGGCACGCCCGTCGCATCCTGGAATTGCAGCCCGGATTTACGGCCGAGCGCTGGGCCTGGCCCGGCTGTTTCAAAAACAGAAAATACTATGACGAAGGCGCGCGACTGTTGGCCGAAGCTGGTCTTTGATGGCGTTTATTTGTCTTCCAGCACTTTACGGGCGACGCGGAAACACTCCAATGCTTGCGGAACGCCGCAATAAATCCCGACCACGTGGATGATGGCGCGTATTTCTTCTTTGGTGACCCCGTTGGTGATGGCGCCGCGGCAGTGGATTTCCCATTCATGCATCTTTCCCAAAGCGCCGATCATGGACAGGTTCATCATCGACCGCGTTTTTGCGTCGATCACGTCATCCCCCCAGCCAAAACCCCAGCACCAGGCGGTCATGGCTTCCTGAAACGGGCGGGTGAAATCGTCAGCCGCTGCAAGGTTCTTTTCTACATACTCTGCGCCCAGTGTATTCCTCCGTTGTTCCAACCCTTTCAGGAACAGGTCTTCGTCAAATAAGTCAGCCATTGTGGGTCTCCGGTTTGTCAGCGTGTCAGGCGGTGTTTGTATGCAGGATCGTAGTGCGAAATTAACAACTGGTGCATCTGTTTTAACCGGTGTGGCTGGTCCACTATGTCGTTATACCTGCGTGGCTTTAGGCCAGGGCCGGTCGATTTCGCAAGGGTGCCATTCCTTGAGCATCAGCGTGGTTGATCTATCCGCTCAAGGGCAGGGCAAACAGGTTATGTCTGCCAAGGGCGGGTTTCATTCCACGGCCTCGCGCATCCATTGTTGCAACTTGGCGATTGAGTGTTCGGACATCACACCGCAACCCGGATCCAGCACCAGCGGGCCGGGGCGGTAACCGCGAGATCTGAGGCCGCGATGGACGGATTCCACAAGCCGGATGTCTTCTTCGACCGTTGTTTCCCTGTCCTGAACGGCCAGTTGCCGGATCACCGCGCTTTCCGAACCACCTTCAGTGTACCAACCGCGCCAGACGGTGCAGTGATCCGTGTCACTTGCGTGCCAGTGATATGTGTTCAGCACATTGCCCGGGTAGCACTGGAACGAAAACATAGGCCACAGGAACCAAGACTGGTAATCGCCCGCATGAGGCACCGACAGGTCGATAGGGTAAGTCATCTTGTCGAGACTTTGACATTCGGTCGTGTGGCGCAGCACGAAACCGCCGCCTGCATCGGGTTGGATGTCGTAGGTTTCGGGCTTGACGACACCTTCAGCAAAAGTCGGGTGGTTGTTCGGGCAGTGATAGCATTCCGAATAATTCTCGACGCTGACCTTCCAGTTGCAGTGTTCAGGGATCTCGACCCATTCCAGCGGCTCAAGCTCGTCGATATGTGGGACAAATGTACGGATTTCCTGCCGCACTCCGGGATACCAGTCATCCATCGGGGCTGCGTTTTCGTCGAGATTGACGAAGATGAACCCATTGAAGATTTCGGTCCGGACCGCCGTCAGGCAGATTGCACTGCGGTCAAATCCGGGGACGGATTTGATATTTGGGCCCGCGCGCAACTGACCTGACAATTCATAGGTCCACGCGTGGTAAGGGCAGACGACAACGCGGGTGTTTCCTGCGCCCGAGACCATTTCGTGCGCGCGGTGCTGGCAGACGTTATAGAAAGTGCGAATTTCGCCATCGCGTCCGCGAATGCAGAACAGGTTTTGCCCGGCGATCTCAAAAGCAAAGTAATCCCCTGTTTCCCGAACCTGCGCGACATGGCCTGCGAACTGCCATGTTCGGGCCAAAAGCCCCTGTATCTCCTTCTCGAAAATGGCGGGATCCGTATAGTAGCGCGCGTCCAGTGAATGGGTCAGGGGTACATTCATTCGGGTTCCTCCGCATAGATGCCAAGCTGATGGCGGCGACGATGGAAACGTTCGACCCGTTCGACGATCTCGTCGCTGGATACCGCGATCACGAAAGACAGCAGCGTTTCCAGCAGCGCGATGGTCGAAACGGATGATGGGAAAAACTGCGGCGTATCTGCTGCGACGACAAACCCGTGATGGGCGTTCCGGATCACAGGGCTGGCCGGGCTGTCTGAGATACCTATGACAGTCAGGCCCTGCTGACGTGCCAGTTTGACCGCCTCGATCACTTCGGTTCGGTAGGGATGACAGGTGATCGCAATCAGCACGTCCTGTTCATCCGCCCATGCAAGATCGTCTACCGGGGTTGAACCGGGGCGGGGGATTGCATGAAACTGCTTCATCCCGGTCGAAGCCAGATAGGTAAAGTTGCGCGCGTTGGAATTGTTGACGCCCACGCCGAGTGTGAAAATCTGGCGACAATTCCAGATGACTTCGGCAGCAGATTTCAGGCGGTTCGCGTCGATCCCTGCAAATGTTTCCTCGATATTCCGGATCGCGGCGCCGATCATATCGGCATACAGGCCGCCCAATTCACCGGATTTGCCGATGTCCTGAAGCCATCTGGCACGGTCTGGAAACGACACGCGCCCTTTTCGGATCGCGTCGCGAAAGGGTTCGCGAAAATCTTCGTACCCTTCAAACCCCACTTGCCGTGCCATGCGCACGAATGTGTTGGGTTTGACCTTTGCCGCCTCGGCAATTTCGCGCACGGTTGAGACCCCTACATCCGTAGGGTTCTCCAGAACGTAACGCGCGGCTTTCTGCGCCTCAGGGGTCAGGGCGTCCCACTCTTCGGTCAGGCGGTCCAGAACAGTTGATGATACATTTGTGTCATTCATGATTGACGATGGTACAAATGTGGAATTAGCCTGTCGAGCAGAAAAGCGACTCGGGAAGAGGAAAAATCATGTCCGGGAATGAACTGCCGTCACACGCACGCGTGGTCATCGTCGGAGGCGGCGTCATGGGCGTTGGTCTGGCCTACCATCTGGCCCATGAAGGCTGGGGCGAAGAGACTGTTCTGCTGGAAAAGGCCGAGCTGACCAGCGGCAGTACATGGCATGCGGCAGGGCAGATTACGCATTCAACCTCAAGCTTTGGTCTGGGCAAATGCGTCGATTACAACATCAGTTTGTATTCCGGCCTGCTTGAGGCCGAGACAGGGCAGCCTGTCACATGGCATGGCTGCGGCTCGTTCCGTCTCGCATATACCGAGGATGAGATGGATTGGCTGCGCCATACCCTGTCAGTGGGCCGGTCGCTGGGTTTCAATATCGAACTTGTCGGTCCCGAGAAGGTGGCTGAACTGCATCCATTCTATAACCTTGATGGTGTTCTGGGCGCGCTGCATACACCGGATGACGGGCATGTGGATCCGACCAATGTGACCATGGCGATGGCAGCCGGGGCACGCCAGAAGGGCGTGCGCATCTTCCGCAGCTGCCGGGCGACGAACATCACGCAGGGCGCAAACGGCGAATGGATTGTTGAGACCGAACAGGGCACCATCATCTGTGAGCATGTGGTGAACGCGGGCGGCACCTACGCGCGCCAGATGGGCGAATGGTCCGGGCTGCAACTGCCCATGACGTCAATGACGCACCATTATTTCGTGACTGAGCCAGTGCCCGAATTCCAGAACTTGGACAAGGAACTGCCGGTGATCCGCGATGACCGCAAAGTCTCGGGCTATATCCGGATGGAGCAGCAGCGCGGCCTGATCGGAATATACGAGAAAGAGAATCCGAGCTCGGTCTGGCATGATCATTGCCCTTGGGAGTACGAGAACTGGTTGTTCGACGCGGATTATGACCGGGTAATGCCATGGCTAGAGGAAAGTCTGAACCGGATGCCGATTTTTTCCGAACTGGGCATTCAACGTGATGTGCATGGGGCGATATCACATCCGCCGGACGGCAACCCCTTGATCGGTCCTGCGCCGGGTGTGCGAAATTACTGGTGCTGTTGCGGGACGCAGATCGGCATCGGCTGGGGGCCGGGTCTGACCCGTGAACTGGCCCGCTGGATAGTGCATGGGGCTGCCGATATCTCGATGCGGGATTTCGATCCGCGCCGCTTTGGCAGCTATGCCAGCAAAGACTGGCAGGTGACCAAGGCGGAAGAAGATTATTGCTTACGTCACGAAATCCCGTTTCCACACTTCAATCGACTTGCAGGGCGTCCGATCAAGCCGTCGCCACTGTATGAGTTGTTGAAATCAAAAGGCGCGGTACATGAAGAGGTCTATGGCTTCGAACGCCCCCGCTGGTTCGCCCGCGATGGCGTGGAACAACGCGATCACTATTCCTTCCGCCGCACTCCTGCCGACGATATGGTCGCGACCGAGGTCAAAGCCGTGCGGGAACGTGTCGGGATCATGGATGTCACTGCCTTCACCAAAGTCGAAGTATCGGGGCCCGATGCTTATACTCTGCTGGATCGGTTGACTGCTAACAGGATGCCGCAAAAGGTTGGCTCGATCACACTGACCCATATGCTGAACCGCCGTGGCCGGATCGAGTTGGAGACTACGATTGTCCGCATGGCCGAAGACCGCTTCTATCTGGTCTGTGCTGCGTTCTTCGAACAGCGTTTGCTTGATCATTTGGCGCATCAGCGCAAGGGTGAAGATGTGCAGATCACCGCGCTGTCTTCTGATTGGTCTGCCTTGTCGCTGAACGGCCCCAGATCACGCGAAGTTCTGGCGCGCTGTACGGATACCGATCTGAGCAATGCCGGGTTCCGCTGGCTGTCGGCGCAAGAGGTCACGATTGCCGGTCATAAACTCTGGGCGTTTCGCATGTCTTACGCGGGTGAACTGGGTTGGGAGCTGCATATGCCCAACGCCGCCTGCCTTGATGTCTACAATGCGCTATGGGCTGCGGGCGAGGCGTATGGCATCGCAGACTATGGCAGTTTCGCCATGAACGTGATGCGGATGGAGAAGGGCTTCAAAGGGGCAGGTGAGCTGACCAACGAGGTCACGCTGGCCGAAGCTGACGCGCTGCGCTTTGCCCGTACGGGCAAGGACTACCTGGGCAGGGACAAGACGCTGAACACCGATTTGCCATGGATATGTACCTATCTGCAAATCGAGCCGGATGGCGAAATTGACGGCCATGGAGGCGAGGCGGTGATGCTGGACGGGCGTGTCATAGGCTCGACGGCTTCGGTCGCGTTCGGTCACACGGTCGGTAAGATATTGGCCTTTGCATACATCAAACCCGAAGCAGCAAAAGCGGGAACCGAATTGGAGGTCGTGATTCACGGCAAGCCGCGTCCGGCCAGAGTACTGGATAAGCCCGCCTACGATCCAGACAGCCTGCTGCCCCGCATAGACGCAGTAGTGGAGACCGCCTGATGAACCTGCCCACCACAATGAAAGCCATGGTCACGATGGGCCATGGAGGTTTAGAGCAGATAGTTTGGCACGATAACTGGCCGCGTCCTGAACCTGCGGAGGGTGAAGTGCTGATCAAGGTTGCGGGATGTGGGCTGAACAATACGGACGTCAACACGCGATCAGGTTGGTACTCCAAGACGGTCACAGCCGCGACGACCGGTGGTGCGTTTGAAGAGGTTGGCGAAGATGATCCCACTTGGGGCGGTAATCCGATCACCTTCCCGCGAATTCAAGGGGCCGATATCTGCGGGCATATCGTTTCCGTCGGCGACGGTGTTGACCGGGGGCGTATTGGTGAGCGTGTTATCACGGATGGCTGGCTGCGCGACCCGGTGGAACCCGACAATATGGACAAGACTGGTTATTTCGGCTCGGAACGGGATGGTGGTTTTGCCGAATACGCGACAACTCTGGCGGTGAATGCTGTGGCAATCACCTCGAACCTGACGGATGCTGAACTGGCAACTTTTTCCTGCTCTTACTCCACCGCCGAAGGCATGTTGACCCGTGCCAATGTGACCGGCGAGGATACGGTTTTGGTTCCAGGTGCTTCCGGCGGTGTGGGCGGTGCGCTTGTGCAACTGGCCAAACGGCGCGGCGCACGGGTGATCGCGATGGCATCCGAATCCAAACACGCGGACGTGGCCAGGCTTGGCCCTGACGTCATTCTGCCACGCGCTCCTGCGAACCTGCGCGAGGCGCTGGGCGTAGAAAAGATCAGTGTGGTCGCAGATGTCGTGGGCGGACCATACTGGCCGAACCTGATCGACATATTGGAACGGGGTGGCCGCTATACCTGTTCGGGCGCAATTGCAGGCCCGATCGTCGAACTTGATCTGCGCACATTCTACCTGCGCGACCTGACCTTCACCGGTTCGACCGTCATTGATCCTCAGGTCATGAAGAACCTCGTAACATACATCGAGGCTGGTGAGATCCAGCCAGCGCTTGCCGCGACATACCCGTTGGAGGATCTCCGAGATGCGCAAGCCGCGTTCATTGCGAAAGAGCACGCCGGCAACATCGTGGTGATGCCATGACGCTTGACGATGTTCTTAAAGCTGCCCGGCAAATGCACCATGCGCATCCGGATCTGGCTGCGTTCGCGTCTTGGCCGGGTAATCTGACCCCGACGGGGTTGGATCCCGCACCCATTCCCGCAACGAGACTGGTGGCAGCCTTCGACCTTGTTGAAGACGCGCCAACCCGTGACCTGATCACGGCGGTCAAAGCGACGGCGCATCTGGCACATTGGAAACACACCTACACTGAAGACGAAGTTGGTGCGGATTTCCTGAACCGATACGGCTATTATGAGCTGTTCGGTCCAACCGGACATTTTCACTCGACCCTGCTGCGCGGCTACATCGCGTATTGGGGGGCTGGCCTGAATTACGATTGGCACAGCCATCAGGCCGAAGAACTCTACCTCGTTCTTGGCGGAGGTGCGTTGTTCAAGGTCGATGGGGACGAAACTTATATTGGTGCCAATCAAACGCGCTTGCACGCAAGTTGGCAAAGTCATGCCATGGTCACCACAGATCAGCCGATCCTGACCTATGTCCTGTGGCGCGGTGAAGGCATGGGTGACTTGCCCCGGATGGATATCGCATGAAGATCAAAGCTATCACTGTATATCACATCGATCTCCCGCTTGAGCATCCATATTGGTTGTCTGGTGGGCGGCTGAAATTCGAAACCCTTGACGCGACACTCGTGAAAATCGAGACCGATGCGGGGTTTGTTGGCTGGGGTGAAGGGACCCCATGGGGCCATACCTATGTGCCCGCGCATGGACCGGGTATCCGCGCCGGAATTGAAACGATGGCGCCGTTCATTCTGGGCCTGGATCCGCGACGGGTTTTGGAGGTGGAACGGGCGATGGATCTTGCCTTGCCCGGGCACCTTTATGCCAAAAGCCCAATTGATATGGCCTGCTGGGATATCGCGGGTCAGGCGGCGGGTGTGCCGATTGCCGATCTGATGGGGGGTGGATCGCGGACACCGCGCCCGATTGCGTCCTCGGTCGGGGCGAAATCCGTCGACGAAACGCGCGCGGTCATAGAGCGTTATCGCCAGCGGGGCTACATCGCCCATTCCGTGAAGATCGGTGGTGACGTTGAACGGGACATCGCGCGTGTTCGCGATGTCGAGAGTATTCGGCGACCCGGCGAGATCGTTCTTTATGATGTCAATCGTGGCTGGACGCGTCAGCAAGCGTTGCGTGTGATGAGCACCTGCGCGGACCTCAATGTCATGTTCGAACAACCTTGTGAGACGCTGGATGACATTGCTGCAATCTCGGGGCTTCATTCGTCGCCCGTTTCAGTGGACGAAAGCCTTGTGACTTTACAGGATGCGGCCCGTATCGCCCGCGATGGTCTGGCTCAGATTTTCGGGATCAAGTTGAACCGCGTCGGCGGGCTGACCAAGGCTGCGCGCATGCGGGATATCGCGTTGGCCCATGGGATAGACATGTTCGTAATGGCCACTGGCGGTACGGTTCTGGCCGATACCGAAGCATTGCATCTGGCCGCGACCATCCCGGATAACAACTGCCTTGCCGTATGGGCCTGTCAGGACATGATCGCGGTCGATATTGCCGGGGGACGTGGGCCTCGGAATGTTGATGGCCACTTGCACCTGCCAGAAGAGCCTGGACTTGGCGTTCATCCGGATGAAAGCACATTAGGTGATCCAGTGGGAGTATACGCTTGAAAATCAACAAGATAACGCTCTGGTCTGTCGATCTGACAAGTCACGAAACGTACCACATGGCTGACGGCAAGACTTGTGCCACTGTGAAATCCCATATTCTGAGCCTTGAAACGGATACCGGTCACAGGGGATGGGGTGAGGTCTGCCCGATCCCGCATTACCTGCCGGCCTATGCGGATGGGGTGCCGGGAGCCATTGCTGAGATGGGGCCTGAAATCCTCGGGATCACTCCTTTTGGTATAGACGCCCCAATGCGCAAGCTGGACGGGCTATTGCAAGGGCATCAATACGCGAAATCAATCGTCGATATCGCGCTTTGGGACCTGTTCGGTCAGGCGGCAGGGTTGCCGGTTTATGCGGTGTTGGGTGGGCGAACGCAGGCAAATATGCCACTCTATCATTCAATTACTTGCATTGCACCGGACGAGATGGCGCGCATTGCCAAATCCGCTTTTCAAACCGGCATCCGCCAGTTTCAGGTCAAGCTGGGCGTCGAGGGAGATTGGCAGGCGGATGCCGAACGGTTGATCAAAGTGCGCGAAGCCGTGGGAACCGGGCCGTTGGTATATGGTGACTGGAATTGTGGGGCATCGCGCTTGCAGGCGACCCGAACCGGGCGTGCGGTGGCACATCTGGACGTGATGCTGGAACAGCCCTGCAAAACGCTGGAAGACTGTGCCGCTGTCCGTCAGGCTACCGGTCTTCCGATGAAAATCGACGAGAGTGCCTTTGATCTTGCCTCGCTTATGCGTGCGCATGAACTGGGGTGCATGGATGCAGTGGCGCTGAAACTTTCGAAATTCGGCGGATTGTCGGCAATGCGTCGTGCTCGGGATCTGACCGTGCATCTGGGCGCTGAGATATGCGCGGAATGCACATGGGGGTCTGATATTATTACTGCGGCTTCACTTCACTTTGCGGCGTCGACGCCGAAAGGTTCTCTGATGAACACGTGCGACTTGTCTTCTTACGTGGCCCCACATCTGTGTCCTGATGCACCAATTCGTGAAAACGGCCGGATTGTTCCGCCCGAAGGTCCGGGTTTAGGTGTTGTGCCGGACCTCGATATTCTCGGCACCCCAATTATGGAGATCGACTGAGATGCTGAAAATCCGAACACAATCCGAGTGGATTGCACGCGCGAATGACGTTCTGCCCGCCGGGGGGTTTGGCAACTTTGATCCCGAAATCATCATCGCCCGTGGTGAAGGCAGCCGAGTCTGGGACGAGGACGGCAACGAATATGTCGATTATCTGATCGGGTCGGGTCCGATGCTGCTGGGCCATGGCCACCCTGAAGTGATGGAAGCCGTTTTGGAACAGCTGCCCAAAGGGATGACGTTTTTTGCCAATAACAGAAAAGGAATCGAACTGGCCGAGGCCATCATCGACGCCGTTCCCTGCTGCGAGCAGGTGCGCTTTGTCGCGTCGGGCGGCGAAGCCGACATGTATGCGATTCGCCTGGCGCGGGCTTATACCGGGCGCAGCAAGATCCTGAAGTTTGAAGGCGGTTACCACGGTATGAGCGCCGAGGCGCAGATGAGCCTTGCCCCAAGCCGCAGAGTTAATTTCCCGCAGGCTGTTCCCGACAGCGCCGGTATCCCCGACAGCGTGGCCGAGCAAATGCTGATCGCGCCCTTTAACGATCTGGAAGCCGTCACTGCTTTGCTGGATGAAAATGACGACGTTGCCGCGATTATGGTCGAGCCTTTGCAACGGATTATCCCGCCAATACCAGGATATTTGCAGGGCCTTCGAGCCCTGTGTGATAAACATGGTGTGCTGTTGATCTTTGATGAGATCGTCACCGGATTCCGGCTGGCTTATGGCGGGGCGCAGGAACGATACGGGGTCACACCGGATATCTGCACTTTGGGTAAGATCACGGGCGGTGGCTTCCCTCTGGCTGCGCTCGGTGCCAGCGTCGAGATCATGAAGCATTTCGATAAATCGAAGGTCGGGGAAGAAGGTTGGCTGATGCAGTTGGGGACCCTATCGGGGAATCCGGTCGCCTCGGCAGCTGGTCTGAAGACGATGGAGATTCTGCGGCGTGACGGCGCGTATGAGCGTTTGCGCGCAATTGGAAAACACTTGCAGCAGATTCAGTCGGATGCCTTGAATGAAGCGGGCATCGCGCATCGGATTTGCGGTGACGAGACTTTGTTTGACATCTATTTCACCAACGCCGAGTGCCGCGATTATCGAAGTGCAAACCATGATGATCCACAGCGTAACGCAACTTATAATGCAGTGCTGCGCGCTCATGGCATCTTCAAGTCTCCGGGCAAGCTTTATCCGTCGCTGGCGATCACCGATGCGGATCTGGAACAGACCCGCCACGCTGTCCGTCACGCCGTTGATGCGATTTCCTGAAGGTTGGATGTATACAACGTAAACGGGTCGCTGTTGAATTCAACAGCGACCCGCTACCTTTGGAAGTCGGGGGTCAGCCTCGCCCCCTCGAATACTGATTAAATCACCGGCAATCTGAAAACTTTTCGATACTTTCGAGACTGACCCGACTTCCTCATCGGTATGTCACATTAATGCCTGAGATTCCCGGCAGCCACAGTGATCAAGTTCACACTGCCTCAATTTAACTTGATTTTTTCCAGTCGAAGAAACCCGGACCCGCCTGTTCCAGCAGTTCCGCCGCCATCGCGCGGGCCATTTCCGGCCCGTCTTTGACAGCACCGGTCACATCTCTGTTCACGGTTTCCGATCCATCGGGGCGCAGGACTTCGCCGCGCAGCCTTAAGTTGTCTCCGTCCAGTTCTGCCAGACCGGCGATCGGAGTTTCGCAAGACCCGTCCAGCGCGGCCAGCAAGGTGCGTTCGGCGGCCAGCCGCCATCCCGTTTCCGCGTGATGAATCGCTTCAAGCATTTCAGCCGCGCGCATGTCGTTGCTGCGCCGTTCGATGCCAATGGTACCCTGTGCAATCGCGGGCAGCATGTCATCCGGAGAAATGGCGCTGGCTGGAACCTCGTCCATGTTCAGACGGCGAATGCCTGCCATGGCCAGAAAAGTGCAATCCGCGACCCCGGCTTCCAGTTTTTTCAGCCGCGTCTGCACGTTCCCGCGAAACTCGACCACTTTCAGATCCGGCCGCCGGTTCAGCAGTTGTGCCCGGCGCCGCAAAGACGAGGTGCCCACAACGGCCCCTTCGGGCAGATCGTGGATTGAGTTAAGGCACGGTGAGATGAAAGCGTCACGCGCATCTTCGCGCGGGAGGAATGTGTCCAGAACCAGCCCTTCAGGCTGTTCAACAGGCATGTCTTTCGTTGAATGCACGGCGATATCGATTTCAGCGCGCAACATCGCCTCTTCGATTTCCTTGGTGAACAGGCCCTTGTTGCCGATTTCCTTCAGGGGACGATCCGCATCGATCATTGCGCGATTGTCGCCGGTTGTTTTGATCACGACGATTTCAAAGGCCGCTTCGGGCAGATCGAAAGCATCGCTCAGGCGTTGGCGGGTTTCATAGGCCTGAGCCAGAGCCAGCGGTGAACCACGGGTGCCAATTCTGAGGGGCGATGCGGGAGTGGGCAGGGTCAAAGTCATGTGCACAGCTTTAGTCGCGTCACATTGCCCTGACAATGGGGGCTGAGCTTGACAAATTGCCGCCGAAGGACGACCCGTTGCCAAAACCGGAAGATTGGGGGCGAATATGGCCGAGACAAAGAAGCTGCTGCGGGCGCTGGCGGGTGAAGTACAGGATGTGCCGCCAATCTGGATGATGCGCCAGGCGGGTCGGTATCTGCCGGAATACCGGGCCACCCGTGCCCAGGCCGGAGATTTTCTGTCTTTATGCTATAACCCGGAACTGGCCGCCGAAGTCACATTGCAGCCAATCCGGCGCTATGGGTTTGACGCTGCGATCCTGTTTGCCGATATCCTGCTGGTGCCGCAGGCGCTGGGTGCAGATCTGTGGTTTGTGACCGGCGAAGGCCCACGTTTGTCGACTATCACGCGGCAAGCCGAGTTTGAAGCGCTGAAGCCGGTGGACGCGATTCATGAGACATTGTCGCCCGTTTATGAAACGATTCGGATCCTGTCGCGAGAATTGCCGTCTGAGACCGCGCTGATCGGGTTTGCCGGCGCGCCCTGGACAGTCGCGACCTACATGATCGCCGGGCGTGGAACACCCGATCAGGGACCAGCTCACGCTCTGCGAGAGAGCGATACTGCTTTATTCGAGGCGCTTCTGGATCGCATCACGGAGGCAACAATTGAGTATCTGTCAGCTCAGATCGACGCTGGGGCCGAGGTGGTCAAGATTTTCGACAGCTGGGCGGGTTCCCTGAAAGGTGACGCGTTTCGCAAATACGCGGTGGAACCGTGTCGTGTGATTACACAGGCCATCAAGGAGCGTCACCCCGGCATCCCGGTGATCGGTTTCCCGCGCGAGGCGGGGGAGGGGTATGTCGGGTTTGCCAAGACGACGGGTGTGGATTGCGTCGCGCTGGACAATTCGGTGTCGCCCGATTGGGCCGCCAGACATGTACAGGTTGATGGTTGTGTACAGGGAAACCTGGCCTCGTCGCATATGGTGACCGGTGGGCAGGCTCTGGTGGATGAGACGCGGCGGATTGTCGAGGCGTTCTCTAAGGGACCGCACATCTTCAACCTGGGACATGGGATCACGCCGGATGCCGATCCTGAGAATGTTCAGCTGATGATCGATACGGTACGCGGGCAGTAAGCAGGTTAAAGGGGGCCAGCCCCCTTCTTGGCCTGAGGCCAATCCATCCCCCGGGATATTTTGGGCCAGATGAAGTGCGGATCAGCGCAGGCCGTCGAGCTCTGCGAGGATCTCTTTAGTATGCTCGCCGCGCTTGGGGCTGGGTTTCGGGGTCCAGTCATGGCCTGAAAACCGTGGGGCGGCGGCGGCCTGGAACGTGCCGTCAAAATCCTGCCAGCTGTTGCGATGGAGGTTCATCGGGTGTGAGCGGGCTTCGTCCGGGCTGAGGACAGGAGCAACGCAGGCATCTGTTCCTTGAAACAGGGCCTCCCAATGGTCGCGTGGTTGACTGGCGAAGATGTCGGTTAGACGGCGTGAAAGCGAAGGCCATAGATCACGGTCGTATTGCCGTTGAAACTCGGTATCGTTTGTGAGGCCCAGTAAGTTCAGAAACTGCTTATAGAATTTTGGTTCGAGGCATTGAACGGAAATAAAGCCGCCGCAGGCGCAGGCGTAGGTGCTGCTCCAGTGCGGACCGTCCAACAGGCTTTGGCCCCGGGTTTCAGACAGGTTGCCGGTTTGGCGCATTGTCATAAGCAGGTTCATCATATGGGCTGAGCCGTCATAGATTGCTGCGTCAACGACAGTACCTGCGCCAGTGTGCTGAGCATTGATCAGCCCGGCCAGAATGCCCGCCACAAGATACATGGCCCCACCGCCGATATCACCTACCAACGTTGGCGGGGTCTGCGGTGCATGGCCGGGATGCGAAGCATACCATAGCGCACCGGACAGGGCGATGTAATTCAGGTCATGCCCCGCCGTGTCGGCCAGCGGGCTATCCTGCCCCCAGCCCGTCATGCGCCCGTAGACCAGTTTTGGATTGCGGGTCAGGCAGACATCCGGGCCGAGCCCAAGTTTTTCCATCACACCGGGGCGGAATCCTTCGATCAGCGCATCGGCTGTGTCGATCAGGCGAAGCGCGGTATCCAGATCATTGGCGTCCTTCAGATCAAGCGCGATGGATCTTTTGCCTCGGTCCAGCAGGGAACGTTCCGGCATACCCGGTGTTGCGGCGCCCCCTTTGCGGTGGATTGTTATCACGTCAGCGCCCAGATCTGCCAGTAACATGGCACCAAACGGGCCGGGGCCCAGACCTTCGAGTTCGACAACACGTATTCCGTTCAGCATCAGGGCCCTCCGTTCCCGGCAGAGTTTGCTGGCTGGTGTCGGGATTGCAAGCCGGATGATTGCCGACGAGGACGGTCTTCCTTTTGGCAGTTGTTCATCACATGGTACGGAATGGGCCTGTTATCCCTGTATTCGGGGCGATAGGGTCTGTGCCAGAACGGGGAGCGGATATGACGACCATTTTATCCATCAGAGATCTGCGCAAATCTTACGCCGATGGGTTCGAGGCGCTGAAAGGTGTGTCTCTGGACATTGAAGAAGGCGAAATTCTTGCGCTTCTGGGGCCGAATGGGGCGGGGAAAACCACTCTGATCTCGACGATCTGCGGAATAACCACGCCAACATCCGGTGCGGTTTCAGTCGGCGGGCACGACATTCAGTCGGATTATCGCGCAGCGCGCAGGATGATCGGGCTTGTCCCGCAAGAGATCGCGCTGGAACCGTTTGAAAAGGTCTGGAACACAGTTCGGCTGTCACGCGGGTTGTTTGGGCTGGGCAAAGACAACGCCCGGATCGAGGACATTCTGCGCAAGCTCTCGCTATGGGACAAGCGCAAGAACCCCATCAAGGAGCTGTCGGGCGGCATGAAACGCCGCGTGCTGATCGCCAAGGCTCTGGCGCATGAACCACGTGTTTTGTTTCTGGATGAACCGACGGCAGGTGTGGATGTCGAGCTGCGCAAGGATATGTGGGAAATCGTGGCTGAGCTGAAACGGGACGGTGTCACCATCATTCTGACAACCCACTATATAGAAGAGGCCGAAGCCATCGCGGATCGCGTCGGCGTCATTGACAAGGGTGAATTGCTTTTGGTGCAGGACAAAGACACGCTTATGGCGCAGATGGGCAAAAAGCAGATTGTCGTCATGCTGACCGAGCCAATCGCCAAGATTCCCGATGATTTGGCCAACCACAATCTGACCCTCAATGGCGCCGGGGATAGCCTGATCTATACCTACGATACCCATGCGGATCGCACGGGGATAACGACCCTGTTGAATGACGTGTCGCAGGCCGGGCTGGTATTGCGCGATGTGCAGACACGGCAATCGAGCCTGGAAGAGATATTTGTCAATTTGGTATCCGGAGAGGCGGCATGAACTGGACCGCAATCGCTGCAATCTACCGGTTCGAAATGGCTCGCTTCTTTCGCACCCTGGCGCAAAGCTTCCTGTCACCGGTTCTTTCCACCTCGCTGTATTTCGTGGTTTTTGGCACCGCCATCGGCAGTCGAATTCAGGAGGTCGAGGGCGTATCCTACGGCGCGTTCATTGTGCCGGGCTTGATCATGCTGTCGGTGGTGATGCTGTCGATCTCGAACGCGTCTTTCGGAATTTATTTCCCAAAGTTTCTGGGCACCATCTACGAGCTGCTGTCGGCGCCGGTGAATTTTATCGAAATCGTGATTGGGTATGTTGGTGCAGCGGCCACCAAAGCGCTGTTCGTGGGACTGGTCATTCTGGCCACGTCGACCTTCTTCGTCGACATACGGATCGAACACCCCTTTGCCATGGCGGCGTTTTTGATCCTGTCATGTCTCAGCTTCTCGTTGCTGGGCTTTATCATCGGGATATGGGCCAGTAATTTTGAACAGATGTCTCTGGTACCGCAGCTTGTGGTCACGCCACTTATCTTCCTTGGCGGTACGTTTTATTCAATCTCGATGCTGCCGCCTCTGTGGCAGACGATCACGTTGTTCAATCCGGTCGTCTATCTGATTTCGGGGTTTCGCTGGTCGTTTTTCGGGCTTGCGGATGTGCCCATCGCCCTGAGTTTGCTGGCCATCATAGCCTTTACTGGGGTGTGTCTGGCGGTCATTGGCTGGATCTTCAAAACCGGCTGGCGCATTCGCAGCTAACCCGCGCCGGGGCGTTGCATTTTTGCCCGTCGAGTTTGTGAATTTGGTTCACGTCGCGTTCAAGGTTCGAAGAGTCCCTTGTTTACGGGTTGGTGGCACTCTACATCGGCACCCATGAAGCTCAGCCTGCCGTTCGTCAAAAATCACCCCTGTGTGGCCATCGTCCGCCTGTCCGGCGCCATTGGAATGGCCGGGCGCGGATCTTTGAACGACGCAACGCTGGCGCCGGTTCTCGAGAAAGCCTTTCGCAAGGGAAAACCTGCGGCCGTGGCGCTTGAGATCAATTCACCGGGCGGATCCCCTGTCCAAAGTTCAATGATCGGTGCGCGCATTCGGCGTTTGTCCGAAGAACTGGACGTGCCAGTTTTCGCTTTTGTCGAGGACGTCGCTGCATCCGGTGGATATTGGCTGGCCGCCGCAGCGGATGAGATCTGGGCAGATGACAGTTCCATGCTGGGATCGATCGGTGTGATCTCGGCTGGATTTGGCGCGCATGTCTTTCTGGCGCGGCAAGGGTTTGAGCGGCGGGTCCACACCGCCGGGAAATCGAAGTCCATGCTCGATCCGTTTTCACCGGAAAAGAAAGAGGACGTGGCCCGCCTGCAAGGGTTGTTGGGCGATATCCACGAGAATTTCATTGCGCATGTCAAAGATCGGCGCGGGGACAAGCTGAATCAGGAAGCTGATCTGTTCACGGGCGAGGTTTGGCTGGCGCGTCGCGCGCAGGAATTGGGGTTGATCGACGGCATCGCACATCTGAAGCCAAAGATGCAGGACCGTTTCGGCGACAAGGTCAAATTTCGCCGCTATGGCGTGAAAAAACCGATCTGGACCCGGTTTGGGGCCAGCTTGGCGCAGGACGCCATCGCAGGGTTAGAGGAGCGGGCAGCCTACGCGCGTTTCGGTTTGTGACGTGATCGTAAAGGCTGTCACTCTTTTTCTGATCGCAATGGGCGTATTGGCAATGTTCGGCAAGTTGCGGTTTCCCGGGCAGAAAAGGCTAAGCTCGGCAAAATGTCCGCGATGCGGTCGGTACCGCATCGGAAAGGGCCCCTGTGCCTGTGAAAAAGGAGGCCGGGCTTGATCACCACGTGGCTGTTGTCTGGTCTTGGCCTGTTGATCCTGTTGCTGGCAGGCGATGCCTTGGTGCGGGGCGCAGTGAACCTGAGCCTGCGTTTGGGTGTCCCAGCCCTGATCGTCAGCCTTACGATTGTGGCCTTCGGCACGTCAGCGCCCGAGTTGCTGATTGCTATCAGCGCCGTCAAGGAACACGCACCGGGTATCGCGCTGGGCAATGTTGTCGGATCAAACACGGCCAATATCCTGTTGGTTCTTGGTCTTCCGGCGATGCTGGCAACGATCCATACCAGCGAATGCGACAGCCGTAGGAACTATGCCTTCATGCTGATGGCGACGGCCCTGTTCATAGGGTTGGCGTTTTGTGGAACATTCACCGTCGTCAGCGGCCTGATCCTGCTGGCGGCTTTGGGCCTGGTTCTGACGAATGCCTTTCGTGAAGCAAAGGCGCACCGCAAGGCCTGTGGCGAAGCCTGTGCGGATGATGACGATCTAGACGGCCTGGAAGAAGCCGATCCTGACATGCCTTACTGGAAGGTATCAGTTTACCTGATCCTCGGGCTTGTGGGTCTTCCGATGGGGGCGCACCTGCTGGTGGAAAATGCGACGGTCATCGCCCGGAACTATGGTGTCAGTGAAACGGTTATCGGTCTGACCTTGATTGCGGTCGGAACGTCATTGCCCGAATTGGCAACGACTGTCATGGCCGCTTTGCGCCGGCAGGCTGATGTGGCCCTAGGCAACGTGATTGGCTCAAACATGTTCAATCTTCTGGCCATTATCGGGATCGCAACCTGGTTCGGGCGTATCCCGGTCGATCCCGGTTTCCTGCATTTTGACCTTTGGGTCATGTTGGGCGCATCACTGCTTCTGGTTCCCTTTGTTGTCTTCAAGCAGGATATCTCTCGCGTTTGGGGTCTGGTGCTGACCCTCCTTTATGCGCTTTATGTCACTGTATTGCTGGTGTGATCTGACGAAACGAGGTGAAGCATGACCCGAGCTTTAGTGACCGGTGCCGGTATTCGTCTGGGTCGGGCCATGGCGCTTTATCTGGCGGGTCGTGGATATGATGTCGCCGTTCATTATGCGTCCTCAGAACGCCCCGCGCACGAGACCGTGGCGGAGGTCCAGGCATTGGATCGACGGTCGGTGGCATTGCAGGCCGATCTGCTGGACGAGGCACAGGTGCAGGACCTGCTGCCCAAAGCAGCCGAGGCTCTGGGTGGGCCGATCACCTGTCTGGTAAACAACGCATCGATCTTTGAATATGACAGCGTTCACACAGCGACCCGCCAAAGCTGGGACCGCCATCTCGACAGTAATCTGCGGGCACCGTTCGTTTTGACCCAAGCCATGGCCGGGCAGGGGCTGGCCCCGGACACGGACGAAAATGGCGAACCCCTTGCGACCGGTCTGATCATCAACATGGTGGACATGCGTGTACGCAAGCTGACACCCGAGTTCATGTCTTACACCATCGCCAAAATGGGGCTATGGACGCTGACCCGTACCTCGGCACAGGCGCTGTCCCCTGCAATCCGGGTCAATGCCATCGGACCCGGACCAACGGTACAGGGGCATCGTCAAAGCGCTGAGCATTTCCAGGCGCAACGAACGAATACTGTTCTGGAACGCGGGTCAAATCCGTCAGATATCACCGCCGCTTTGGGATATTTTCTGGATGCACACGCAGTAACGGGGCAACTGATATGCGTGGATGGCGGCCAACACCTGGGGTGGAAAACACCGGATGTTCTGGGAGTTGAATAAGCAATATCGCTGCAAGTTTTGCACCGCGCACGTTTGTGTTACCTGCGTGTTACAAAAATGTCTTTTTTTTCATACACTTGCTAAATGTGTGAAAAAATATCGTTAAAAATCAGCATCTTGATAATGTGCCTATTTTTTGTGCATGTTAATGAAGTGGTAATGAAACAAGGGAAATTCTAAGGCTGTGAAAACTTATCTTCACACTTATCCACAGGAATCGTGGATTTGTTTTCTCTTGATCTGAAGCCCGCAAGATTGCAGCCAGTAAAAGAGAATCATATCGGAATCCCATGACTACCCACAGTGAAACGTCCCTGACCGGTTATGCCTGCATTCAGCGTTATGCAAAGACGCTGGACAGCTCACCCGGGGTGTACCGGATGCTGGATGCCGACAGTCGGGTTTTATACGTGGGCAAGGCGCGAAACCTGAAGGCGCGGGTGTCGAATTATACAAGGCCGGGTCACTCGGGCCGGATCGAGAAGATGATTTCCTCGACCGCTTCGATGATGTTTCTGACCACAAGAACGGAAACCGAGGCGCTGCTGCTGGAGCAGAACCTGATCAAGCAGCTTAAACCGAAATACAATGTGCTGCTGCGGGACGACAAAAGCTTTCCGAACATCCTGGTCGCCAAGGATCATGACTTTCCGCAGATCAAAAAACACCGTGGGGCGAAGAAGGAAAAAGGCGCCTATTTCGGACCATTTGCCAGCGCGGGTGCTGTAAACCGCACATTGAACCAGCTGCAAAAGGCATTCCTGCTGCGCAACTGTTCGGATTCCATGTTTGACAGCCGTACGCGGCCCTGTTTGCTCTATCAGATCAAACGGTGCTCGGGGCCGTGTGTCGGTTTGATTTCGGAACAGGATTACAGTGAAAGCGTAAAGGATGCAGAACGTTTCCTGTCGGGGCGCTCGACCAAGGTGCAGGAGGAACTGGCCGAACAGATGATGGCCGCGTCCGAGGCCATGGAGTTCGAACGCGCCGCCGGTCTGCGCGACCGTATCCGGGCGCTGACGCAGGTTCAAACTTCACAGGGTATCAACCCGCGCGGTGTAACCGAGGCGGATGTGATCGGTCTTTATATGGACAGCGGGCAGGCCTGTGTTCAGGTATTCTTCATCCGTGCCAACCAGAACTGGGGCAACAAGGATTTTTACCCGCGTGTAGGACCCGATGTATCTCCGGCCGAGGTGATGGAAGCTTTCCTTGGTCAGTTCTACGACAACAAGGAACCACCACGGCAGTTGATCTTGTCGGACGGGATCGAAAACGCCGATTTGATGCAGGAGGCTTTGTCCGTGAAAGCCGGGCGCAAAGTCGAAATCCTTGTCCCGCTGCGTGGTGAGAAACAGGAACTGGTTGCGGGTGCCTTGCGCAATGCGCGAGAGTCTCTGGCCCGGCGCATGTCGGAAAGCGCGACACAGGCCAAGTTGCTGCGCGGTGTGGCCGAGGCATTTGATCTGGACGGCCCGCCCGGTCGAATCGAGGTTTACGACAACTCTCATATTCAGGGCACCAACGCAGTTGGCGGCATGATCGTGGCAGGGCCCGACGGGTTCATGAAAAACGCCTATCGCAAGTTCAATATTCGTGGCGATGACCTGACGCCGGGTGATGATTTTGGCATGATGAGAGAGGTTTTGAACCGTCGCTTCACCCGCCTGCAAAAAGAAGATCCGGACCGGGACAAAGGGCTTTGGCCCGACCTGCTGCTGATCGATGGCGGTGCCGGGCAGGTCAGCGCTGTGCACGAGATCATGCAGGCTCACGGGGTCGAAGACATTCCGATGGTCGGTGTTGCCAAAGGGGTCGACCGTGACCACGGCAAGGAAGAGTTTCACCGGATCGGTCAGCGCCCCTTTGCGCTGAAACGCAACGATCCCGTCTTGTACTTTATTCAACGGCTAAGGGACGAGGCGCACCGTTTTGCCATTGGCACCCATCGTGCGAAACGCGCCAAGGCCGTTGGTGCCACGCCGCTGGATGAAATCCCAGGTGTCGGGGCAGCACGCAAGCGCGCCTTGCTGACTCACTTCGGCAGCGCCAAAGCGGTAAGCCGGGCCAATCTAGCGGACCTGAAAGCGGTCGAGGGGATCTCGGCCGGGTTGGCTCAGAAAGTCTATGATTTCTTCCAAGACAAGGGTTAAACCTGCCGCCCCCGCCACAGGATATAGAGGCCCGAGGCGACAATAAGCGCGCTGCCGACCCACATGGTACGGTCCAGGCTTTCGCCGAACAGGGCGATACCCAACCCAATACCGAACAGCAGTCGGGTATAGCGGAACGGGGTTACGGCAGACACTTCGCCCGTGCGCATTGCGTTCATGAGCGAGGCATAGGCCATGACGCCCATCAGAACCGCGCCCGTCAGATGCAGGCTGGTGTGCAGGCCAACCGATGCCAAGGGCGCGCCTTCCCACATCCGATAGGCAAGGCCCGCGACGATAATGCTGAGGAAACCATAAAACCCCAGAACTTCGGTTCCAAGCGTGGCAGGGGCCGCGCGGCTGGCCAGATCGCGCCCTGCGAACCCTAACATACCCAGCACGGCCAGTATCGACAGCAGTGAAAAACTGTCTCCGGTCGGTTGCAGAATAATGACGACGCCGATCATACCGACAAAAATTGCGCTCCATCGCCGCCAACCAACCGTTTCACCAAAGAACAACGCCGCGCCTGCGACCACAACCAACGGCGTCGCTTGCAGGATCACTGTGGCCGAGGACAAGGGCGTCAATGCGATGGCGAGCACATAGAACAGCCGACCAAAGACTTCGAACAGCACCCGAACTTTCATCGGGCGGGAAAGAACGTCTGGGTGCATCAGGCGTTTTCCACGAGCTGACGCCAGCGCGGCAAAGATAACGGACCCGCCCGTCCCGAACAGCACCATTACCTGCCAGATCGGAAGCGCGGTCGAAGCTGCTTTCAGCAACGCATCCTCCAGCGCAAAGCCCGCCATTGCGGCCACCATCCACAGGCTGCCGACCATGTTCGACCGGGCGTCGGTTTGAATATGCGCTGTCATCCTGTACGTTCCGCTTTGCAGTTGACGGGCAATCTGACCGCAAAGACGTGAAACGCCAAGTGCACAAGGTCCAAAGCGTCGGACCTGCGGCGCTTTGACCAAGCTGTTGTGAGTGATGTAGTTTTTTACCAGTTTGTCTTTTCTGTCTTGAACCGGCGATATAGGGTCCAAGCCATGAAGTGGAATTTGCCCAATATCCTGACGGTTCTACGCCTGCTGGCTGCGCCCGGTCTGGCCGTTATGTTTTTGTACTTCACCCGGCCCTATGCGGACTGGTTCGCTTTGATCCTGTTCCTGTCGGCGGCGATCACCGATTGGTTCGATGGCTATCTGGCCCGCGCGTGGAAACAGGAAACCAAGATGGGTGCGATGCTGGACCCGATTGCCGACAAGGCAATGGTGGTGATCGCGCTGATGATTCTGGTTGGCTATTCGACCGAACACTGGACGCCATGGCTCGTGCTACCCGCCACCGTAATCTTGTTCCGCGAGGTTTTTGTCTCGGGCCTGCGCGAATATCTGGGCGATGTTGCGGGGACGCTGAAGGTTACAAAGCTGGCTAAGTGGAAAACAACAGCGCAGATGATCGCCATTGCCGTGCTGTTCTCGCAGGGTATCTTTGAACACTATGCCGTGATGGCGAGTTTCGGCATGGACGCTGCGCTGGTAGAACAGGTCATCGCGGGCCAGGTTGAAGATGTGAACCACCTGCGCTGGAACATCCATGGCATGTTTTGGGCGGGCCAGATCGGGCTGTGGTTGCTGTGGATTGCGGCGACGCTGACATTGATCACCGGATATGATTACCTACGTAAAGCCATGCCACATCTGAAGGAGATCTAAGGGATGGATGTGCTGTATTTTGCATGGGTACGCGAGCGTATCGGCTTGCCAAAGGAAAAGGTCGAAACGCAGGCAGTCACAGTCAATGACCTGGTGGCCGAGTTGAGCGCGCGGGAAGATCGCTATGCCGCGGCATTTGCCGATTTGTCCGCCCTGCGCGTTGCACTGGATCAGGAGTTGTCGGATTTCGACGCCTCGCTGTCGGGCGTTCGGGAAGTGGCATTTTTTCCACCAATGACAGGCGGCTGACCCATGCGGATCGCTGTTCAGCAGGAAGCATTCGATCTGGGGGCCGAGGCCAATGCTTTTGCCGCCGGGGATGATGCCAACGGAGCCATTGTCACCTTCACTGGCGTTGTGCGCGACTTGGCAAGCGGTGATCTGGACGTGATGGAGATTGAATACTATCCGGGTATGACGGAACGGGCCCTGACCAAGATTGCCCAAGAAGCCAAGGAGCGGTGGTCATTGGGTGACGTCCTGGTGATTCACCGTCATGGCCGACTGGCCCCGGGGGACAGGATCATGATGGTGGCCACCGCTGCGCCGCATCGTAAAGATGCGTTTGAGGCAGCGGAATACTTGATGGATTATCTGAAGTCTCGCGCGCCCTTCTGGAAGAAGGAAATCACCCACTCTGGTGCGGAATGGGTCGCAGCCAAAGACGAAGACGAAGACGCGCTGACCCGGTGGTAATTGCTTGGTGAAATATTAATATCGCAAGCGTGAGCGACGTCGCGAGGTCGTATGCTTAATCCGCGTTGTTGATCCGCCCGCGCAGTTCTTCTGCCTCCTGACGTGCAGCCCGCAGGCCATCCATTGCGGCTGCCAGCTCGGCCTCTGTCTGGGTTAGCTGGTTCGTCAATTCGGCTTCACGTTGCTGCAAATAGGTGATGGCCTGATCGCGTGTTTCCTCGGCCTCGTGCAACTCCTGACTCATCCGGTCCAGATCGGCGACATCGCTTTGACTTACGCGGGACAGGCGGTGCGCCAGCCAGTTGGCAAACCAGCCCATGCAGAAGGCGGCGAACAGGATAATGGCAGTGGCAATGACGAATTCTGTTCTGTTCAACTTACTGGTCCCCTGCATCCGCATCAGGTGCGGTCGTGTCGGTTTGGTCCTCTGCGGAAGTCGCAGCCTCGGTCTCAAGCGCTTCAAGGCCTGTTTTGGTACTTGCAACAGGCTCAGGGCGGATCAGACGGAACTCGATCCGGCGGTTTTCTTCCCGGCCCTCTTCGGTGTCGTTGTCAGCGATGGGTTGCGTTTCTCCATATCCCACAGCGGTGTAGCTGCTGGTAGGAATGCGCCGCCCGCGCAATTCGTTCAGGATGGATTGTGCCCGCGCCTGGCTGAGTTGTTGGTTCATCTCTTCGCGGCCCTGACTGTCAGTGTGGCCCTGAATCTCCATACGGATCGGACCGCAGTCGCGCAGGATATCCGCAATCTGGTTCACCACATCGCGCGAGTCTGATGCAATCGTGGCCGATCCGGGCTCAAAGGCGATCTTACTGGTGGCCTGAATTTCGGCGATCTGGGCCTCGCAGATTTCCGGGTCGGGCAGGGCGTCCTCGGGTTCCGGTGGGGGCTGATAGGTGATGGTCAGGGTGTATTCCTGCCCCTCGCCCAGCTTGTCGGACAATTGACCTGCGATGCGAGCCTTGGCGTCTTCTTCATGGCTGAGGCCGATCAGTTCGACCGTATCGGGTGTAACGGTCAATACGCCGTTGTGGAGCTGACCCAAAGCCTCCAGACCGGCCAGAACACGTACTGGCCAGTCCGCCGGAAGATCCGAAACGATGCGGGTGGCGGTATACACCTGATCGGACCCAAAGGCCGCGCGCGCGTAGCTGTCGACCATGTCGCGCAGAGTTTCATCACCCAGCCGCCCGCGCAATTGCACCAGCCCTTCAGGGCTGCGGGTGGCCGAGAACTCGACCGGGCCGTTTGGGTTTGTTGTCTCAGGCTCTGGCAAAACGGCGTGCAGTGCGAAGACCCTAGGCAGCTCGGTTTCAAGCTCGCCCACAACCCGGTCGAACACCGTAGGATCGGTGCCCTCGGCAGCAATCAGGGTAATGTCTGCGTCGGACATGGTGACCGAACCTTGACCGATCCTGAACAGCGCCTGAATGCTTTTCTCGGCTGCTTCTGGCCAGCGTGGCGACGGCTCGCCCAGTGCGACGGTACAGGAATAAGACCCCGTCAACCCGGCGTTTTTCGCGGCGGCCACGATACGGTCACGTGCCTTCTCATCCTGCGCCGAGCAAGCGTCAAAATGCCCACCTTCTTCGTCGATCAGGTAACGCAAAGTAAAAGGCGTGACGACCGGGCGAGGTGCTGAAATTGCCAGCCCAACCCGCAGGCTGGGCGGTGCCGTACGGGTCAGGTCGCGTTCCAGTTTTTGTTTTTCTTGCTGACTGTTGGCAATTGCCGTGATCCTGACCAGATCCGGGTTGGCGGAAATTTTGGCGCGGGGCAGGTGGGTCAGGGCCTCTAACGCGTAAGAAATTGCGGCATCCCATCCTTTGGGCTTTGGGTAATCTGCTGTTTCCATCAGGTCCGACACGGCAACAGATCTGTCCAGATTGCCCAGACGTTGGATCAGCTCGTCCCTGTTCTCACTGGCCGGGATCAGACCAATCACCGAGATTCCACTGTCATTGCGCAGGATTTCTACCGAAAAGCGCGGTGCTGCGAGGGCAGAAGTTGCGATAACCTCCATTTCGTCGATTACGCGAGATGTATCAACTTCGGTTCCCGCGGCGGTCAGAGCGTTAAAGCGGGTCGCCTCATCTGGCGCTGTACCGGTCAGGACCACCCGCAAACCATCGGCCTCGACCTCGGCCCAATCATGTCCTTTTAGGTCCAGCGAGCGCCGTACAGCCAGTTCTGATGATTCTTCGATCTCGGTAACGGCATAGCTGGCTGCCAGAAGCGACAGGCCTGCTGATACGAGAAAGATCAGGGAAACAGCGATAAAATACGGCAGACGCATGTTTGGGTTTGGCACTCCTCAGGCGTTTGCGCCGATCTTTACAGGCCCCGTACAGCGGGTGCAATCAGAGCAGCAAGGCGACGCAGAGGAAGATCAGCGGAATAAAGCCGGTATCGCGGTTGGCCCGAAACAGCAGCAGTAGTTTGGCGTTGTCTTCGGTATCTAGCCCGCGCAATTGCCACATCATGTGCCAGCCCATGGCCCAGGGACCGCAAAGCGCGATCCCCAACGCCAGAATCGACGCGTCAGGCACCCCGGCATCAATAATGGCCAGCCCCATCAGCGATACTGTTGCGACCAGAAAATACTTCAGCCATTTCGCCGTGTCGGTGCCGAACAGGCGCGCGGTGGATTTGATGCCGACCAGTTCATCATCCTCGGTATCCTGATGTGCATAGATCGTGTCATAGAACAGGGTCCACGCGATGCCGGACAGGTACAGTGTGACAGCAGGCCAGCCGAGCGACCCGCTATGCGCCGTCCAGGCCAGCAATGCGCCCCAGTTGAAGGCCAGACCCAGAAAAACCTGAGGCCACCAGGTAAACCGCTTGGCAAACGGATAAACGGTCACCGGCAGCAAAGATAACACACCCATGGCAATGGCCGCCTGATTGAAGCTGAGCAGAATGCCAAGCGCCAGAAGACTTTGCAGGATCATCCAGGCCGCAGCTTGCCGGACACTGACTTGCCCCGACGGTATCGGGCGTGATCGTGTGCGTTCAACCTGTGCGTCGAATTCCCGGTCTGTAATGTCATTCCACGTGCAACCGGCACCTCGCATCAAAAAGGCTCCGAATGCGCAGCCTAGGGCAATCCACAGATCTTCCCAACGCGGTTGGCCGTCATGCAGGATGGCCAGCGCCAGCCCCCACCAACATGGAAGCAGCAACAGCCATGTGCCGATGGGCCGGTCCGCGCGGCTGAGGCGCAGATACGGTCGGGCAAAGGCTGGGGCATGGGTGTCGACCCAGTTGCCGGTGACGGCATCGGCGACTTGACCATCTGGTGTTGGGGCATTGCCTTGCATATGTAGGTCTCATGAGTGCGAAAATCAGACTGTATGTAGAGCAGCCCTTGGGTCAGGGGCAATCGGTTCCTTTGACACGCGATCAGGCGCACTATCTGTTTGGCGTCATGCGACTGCCGGTTGGCGGAGCAGTGGCGCTATTTAACGGCAAAGATGGAGAGTGGCTAGCCGAGGTGGCTGAGTCCGGAAAACGTGGCGGCGCTCTGACCTGTATCAGGCAGACCAAACCTTTGCAGCTGCCCCCCGATCTGTGGTTCCTGTTTGCGCCGATCAAAAAGGCGCGCACCGATTTCATTGTTGAAAAAGCCGCTGAAATGGGCGCGGCTCGCATCCTGCCAGTTCAGACCGAATTCACCAACGCAGACCGTATCCGGCAAGACCGGCTTCAGGCTCATGCAATCGAAGCCGCTGAACAATGCGGAGGAACCTACGTGCCCGAAGTGGCAGACCTTCAGCGGCTGGACCGCGTGCTGAAGACCTGGCCTGAAGGTCGGCAGTTGATGTTCTGCAACGAAGCCGAGGTCGGTTCGGCCCTGCGGCTGGCAGCGAATGAAAAAGGGCGCCCCTGGGCTATTCTCATCGGCCCGGAAGGCGGGTTTTCCAACGCTGAGCGCGCACGGCTATCGGCTTTACCTTATGCGCATGTGGTCAGTCTTGGCCCGCGTATTCTGCGGGCGGATACAGCGGCGGTGGCCGCGTTGACCATGTGGCAGCAGGCATTGGGGGATTGGTCGTGATTCGCGAGGCGGTTCAGTCGGATGCCCCGGCGCTTGAGAGGTTTCTGGCCCGCTACCCTGACAGTTCAATGTTCTTGCGTAGCAATTTGGCGGCTCATGGGGTGGGGTTGAATGTGAATGAATATTCCAGCCGCTACTTCATCTGGGGTGAGGATCAGGTTCAGGGTGTCTTCGGGCTCAGCAAGAAGGGCTATCTGATGGTTCAATTGCCCAACGCTGAAACCGAAGCTGCCGAGTGGTTCGCTCGGATGATCGAAGGCGAAACCGTTTTGGGTATGACGGGGGATGCACATCAGGTTGAGGTGGCTTTGGGCGCTCTGGGATTGGGGCAGGCGAAGTACCGGTTGAATCACGATGAACCGCTTTATCGACGTGACCTGCACGGTCTGACTGAGGTACCTGTTCCTTATCGCGCTTTGCGCGCCGAGGATCGAGCTAGGCTGCACACTTGGTTTGCGGATTACATCGAGGATACCGGACAAGCCGCAGGCAAAGAGGCGCGTGAGCTTGCCGCAGAGCGCGTCGAGGCGGAAATGACCGCAGGCAGGGCGATTGTCCTGATGGAAAGCGACGCGCCGGTTGCCATGGCGTCTGTGAATGCCAGGGTTCACGACCAAGTTCAGGTCGGTGGTGTTTTTGTTCCACGTAAACACAGAAACCGTGGCCTGGGTCGACGGGTCACGACCGCATTGATGCAGAAAGCAAAATCCGAGGGCGCGGCGGCCGCGATCCTGTTTGCGAACAACGCACCTGCCGCCCGTGCCTATGAGGCGATCGGGTTCCAACAGGTGGGCTGGTACAAGGTCGCTTTGCTTCAGGAACCGCAAAGGGTGCTCTCATGAGTTTCATCCGACCCGAAGCAAAACTGGCGCTTTGGCGTTGGCGCGAGGTTCTGGTCGCGGCTTTTGTCCTGATCCTTGGTCTGAGCTGGATCAGCGGGCCGGGTGGGCTGTTGGCCTGGGTAGGCTGGTTTCTGATTGTCGTGTCAGCGGCTTTGGCTGTGATCGGCATTCAGCGCGCGCGTTTCAGAACAGGGGCGGGTGGGCAAGGTGTCGTGACGATTGATGAAGGCCAGATCACTTATCTGGGTCCCTTGGATGGCGGCATCGTCGCGTCCCGCGAAATTGAGCGTCTGGCCCTTGACCCGACCTCCGACCCCGCACATTGGGTTCTGGATCAGCCGGGCCAGCCAGCGCTTCACATTCCTGTGAATGCAGAAGGAGCCGAGGCGTTGTTCGACGTATTCTCAAACCTGCCGGGCCTCAAAACCGAGCAAATGCTGTCGGAACTCAACGGCAAATCGCAGCATCCGGTCGTTATCTGGGAACGTACACCGTCGCGCCCGGCGCATTTGCCGTTGCATTGACACTGGCGCCATTTACGACCACCACTTGACCTTCAAAACAGACACAGCAGGATCGGAGCACGGTTCATGTCCATCCCTCAGTCCGGCGGCGGTCCGATCGAACGCCATGAACAACTGGCCGAATATCTGGAATCGGGTTGCAAACCCAAGCAAGATTGGCGCATCGGCACCGAGCATGAGAAATTCGGCTATTGCAAGGACACGCTGAAACCTCTGCCTTTTGAAGGAAAGCGATCCATTGTCGCCGTGTTGGAGGGGTTGCGGGATCGCCACGGCTGGGGAGAGGTCCGTGAATCCGGTCATCTGATCGGTCTGGAAAAGGACGGCGCAAATGTCAGCCTTGAACCGGGTGGCGCGCTGGAGCTGTCGGGCGCCCCTCTGGAGACGATCCATGAAACCTGCGATGAGGTGAACACTCACCTGCGCGAGGTGAAGGATATCGCCGATGAGATCGGCGTGGGATTCATCGGTCTGGGCGCGGCGCCGATCTGGACGCATGACCAGATGCCGCTGATGCCCAAGGGGCGGTATCGGCTGATGAACGATTATATGGAAAAAGTCGGCACCATGGGCCGCGCCATGATGCGGCGGACGTGTACCGTTCAGGTCAATATCGACTTCGGGTCCGAGGCCGACATGGTACAGAAACTGCGCGTGGCGCTGGCGTTGCAGCCGGTGGCGACGGCGCTGTTTGCCAATTCTCCGTTCTTCGAAGGCAAGGTGAACGGCCAGAAAAGCTGGCGCAGCCATATCTGGCGACATCTGGACGATGCGCGCACGGGCATGTTGCCCTTCGTGTTCGAGGATGGCTTTGGATTCGAACGCTATGTCCAATACGCGCTCGATGTTCCGATGTATTTTGTCTACCGCAATGGTCAGTACATCAACGCGCTGGGCATGTCGTTCCGCGATTTCCTCAAGGGTGAGTTGCCTGCATTGCCGGGAGAAACGCCGACCCTGTCGGATTGGGCCGATCACCTGACGACGGCCTTCCCCGAGGCGCGGATCAAGAAGTTCATGGAGATGCGCGGTGCGGATGGTGGCCCTTGGCGACGGCTTTGCGCCTTGCCGGCCTTCTGGGTTGGGCTCACCTATGACCAAACCGCGCTGGATGCAGCGTGGGATCTGGTCAAGGGCTGGGATGCTGAAACGCGCGAGGGGCTGCGTGTTGCGGCGGCTAAAGACGGGCTTCAGGCGCAGGTTGGCAACGTCAACATGCATGATCTGGCGCGTGAAGTCGTGGCGATCTCCGAGGCGGGCCTGAAAGCCCGCGCGCGCCCCGGTGCTGGTGGGCTGGTCCCGGATGAGACGCATTTCCTGAACGCGTTGAAGGAAAGCATCGACACCGGCAAGGTTCCGGCAGATGAGTTGCTGGAACACTACAATGGCGACTGGAATGGAGACCTGACCCGGATTTATCCCGAATACAGCTATTGATGCGCACCGTCCCGCTTGCATTCGCGGGGCGGGGCCGATAGCAGGTTCTCGACCAAATTCAGAGGGCCGTCATGGACGATCTTAAGGCAAAGTATCTGGGCCAAATCGCCGAGGCAGGCGACGAAAACGCGCTTGAGGCGATCCGCGTCGCGGCTGTTGGCAAAAAAGGCGAGGTCGCGTTGAAGATGCGCGAGCTGGGCAAGATGACGCCCGAGGAACGTCAGGTCGCAGGCCCTGCGCTGAATGCCCTGAAGGATGAGATCAACTCGGCGCTGTCCGCCAAAAAAGCCGCGCTGGCCGATGTTGCACTGGATGAGCGCCTGCGGACCGAATGGCTGGACGTCACCCTGCCGACCCGCCCGCGCCGTCAGGGGTCAATCCACCCGATCAGCCAGGCGACCGAGGAACTGACCGCGATCTTTGCTGAACTGGGCTTCTCGGTGGCCGAAGGGCCGCGTGTTGAAGACGACTGGTACAATTTCGACGCGCTGAACATCCCCGGTCACCACCCCGCACGGGCCGAGATGGACACGTTCTATATGCACCGCGCCGAGGGTGATAACCGCCCGCCGCATGTGCTGCGCACCCATACCTCGCCTGTCCAGATTCGCTCGATGGAGAAACAGGGCGCGCCGATCCGCGTGATCTGTCCGGGCGGCGTCTACCGCGCCGATTATGACCAGACCCACACGCCGATGTTCCATCAGGTCGAGGGGCTGGCCATCGACAAGGACATCTCGATGGCGAACCTGAAATGGGTTCTGGAAGAGTTCGTGAAGGCGTTCTTCGAGGTCGACGATGTCGAACTGCGCTTCCGCGCCTCGCACTTCCCCTTCACCGAGCCGTCGGCCGAGGTCGATATCCGCTGTTCGTGGGACAACGGTCAGCTGAAGATCGGCGAGGGCGACGACTGGATGGAAATCCTTGGTTCCGGCATGGTCCACCCCAAGGTGATCGCCGCTGGAGGGATCGACCCCGAGGTCTATCAGGGTTTTGCATTCGGGATTGGCATCGACCGTCTGGCGATGCTGAAATACGGCATTCCGGATTTGCGGGCGTTCTTTGATTCTGACCTGCGCTGGCTGCGCCACTATGGGTTCGCGGCGCTGGATATGCCGAACCTGCATGGTGGTTTGTCGCGGTGAGCGAAATTGAGGTGGTCACGGCGTGCGAGAACGTGTGCCGTGATTTCCATTGGATCGTAAGTCTCGACCCTCGAGTTATACAAGGGATCCTTACTCTACTAGCGGCGCTTGTTGCGGCTCTAACGGCACTACACATCGCTAAGAAAATCTACCCTATTCAAAAAGATAAAGACCGTGACATTAAGATCGATGAAGAAAAGCGATCAGTTTATCGGGACTATCTCAAAAGCGTCGATCTTATCGTCAATCAAAGACTTTACGAGAGCCAAAATGATAAACTCAAGGCATTTGCAGATTGTAAATCAGCTTTAAACGAAGTTCTGATTTTTGCTGACCAGAAAACAGCGGCAGCAATGTGGGCGCTATACAAGTCAGCTTCAATTCTCGCGAATAAAATGTCCGAAAAGCACGAAACAGACGATGTTAGTGTCGATGAGTTTTCAGATGTAATTCGGGCAGCAAACAGAGATTTTCAGCTTGCTGTTAACGCCGCGAGAAGTGAACTTAACGGGGAAAAGCTGGGCTTCAATTTAGACCTCGCGATTTTGGCTAGCAAACGCAGTTAGATGTCCCGGCGCGGAGCAAAGGCCGATAGGCCACCGCGCTATCGCCAGACCACCCGCACGGGTTGGCGATTTGTCCCCGACAGTGCAACGCTCGAACAGCGCTCGGACTTGGCCCGCATAAACTGCCCACCACAACCCAAGGATCGCCATCCCGCGGTCTGCTCATAGCGCGGCTTGATGTTTTGACCTTATGTAGGGCGGGCTTCAGCCCGCCATGTGCGATGGGTGGGTGCCGGGCTGAAGCGCGGCCTGCGTTCGGACCACACCGATATGTTAAGTGACACGGCGGAATGCCTCGTTAGGGTCGGGCGCATGATCTGTCGATTGCTCTGCCCTCTCCTGTTAATTGCCTCGCCCGCCTTTGCCATGGGTCCCTGGAAAACCGAATGCCACGGCGATATTGCCTGTGATCTTGGCGACCGCTCGTATCACGTTCTTGAACCTGATGGCTGGGATGGTGAAACACCTCTGCCGGTGCTGCTGCATTTCCATGGCTGGTCCCGGCAGGGCGCCGTGGTCGTGAACCACGAACGGATTGCCGGGGCCACGAAGCGTCGGGGTGTGCTGCTGGTGGCCCCGAACGGTTTGGGCAAAAGCTGGGATTTCTGGTCCGCAAGCTCAGATGATGTGCCTTTTGCCGACCGGGTGCTTGAGGATATCGCCAGGCGCTATCCGATAGACCCGACCCGCATCTATGTATCAGGCTATTCCTTTGGCAGTGCGATGGCGTGGCGCTTTGTCTGCGAAACCGGCGATGATATCGCGGCACTGCTGGGTGTGGCGGGAACACTCCGCCAGACCGAGACCTGCCCGCAAGCCCCGCGAGAGGCGCGGCATGTCCATGGGACAGATGACACGGTAATGGATTTCCCGTTTGGTCCGGGTGGCGACATGACATACCCGGTGGCGCTGTGGCGTGAGAAATATGGCTGCGGTGCAGCGACTCCGCGCGGTGATTGGAGTGTGGAACCGTTCCTGACGCTCAGACGAGTGGAATGGACCGATTGCGCGCAGGGGCAGGTGACGCTGGACACGCATCCCGGTGGGCATTTCATCCCCCATGGCTGGATCGGATGGCAGCTGGATGAGCTTTTGGGCCGCACCCCCACCTATCCGTGACGCGCAGAGCTTGCACCCCGGCGCATTCTTTGCCATTGCCTGTGCCGACTGGATGTTTGCCAAAAAAGGCCCCGTGCAATGAAATTCACTCTGTCCTGGCTGAAAGACCACCTCGACACTGATGCTTCGGTTGATGAAATCGCCGAGGCGCTGACCGATCTCGGGCTTGAGGTCGAAGAGATCGTGAACCCGGCCGAACGGCTGGCAGGCTTTACGCTGGGCTATGTGAAACACGCCGAAAAACACCCTGACGCAGACAAGCTGCGCGTTTGCAAGGTCGATACAGACGAGGGCGAGCTACAGATCATTTGCGGTGCACCCAATGCGCGTGAAGGGATCACGGTCGTGGTCTGCAAACCGGGCATGTACATCCCTGGCCTGGACCTGACCATCAGCGTCGGCAAGATCCGCGGTGTCGAAAGCTTTGGCATGATGGCGTCCGAGCGTGAGCTGGAACTGTCGGATGAACATGACGGCATCATCGAACTGCCCTCGGGCGAAGTGGGTGATACATTTGTGGACTGGCTTGCAGAAAACGACCCTTCCAAAGTCGACCCGATGATCGAAATCGCGATCACTCCGAACCGCCCGGATGCGCTGGGGGTTGAAGGGATTGCGCGCGATCTGGCCGCGCGTGGAATTGGCACGTTGAAGCAGCGTGACTATACGCATGTTCCGGGTGATTTCGATTGCCCGATCAAGGTGACGATCGACGAAGACACGCTGGATGGCGCGCCACATTTCACTGGCCGTCTGATCCGTGGCGTGAAGAATGGCCCCAGCCCGCAATGGCTGCAGGATATGTTGAAGGCCATAGGTCTGCGTCCTATCTCGGCGCTGGTGGATATCACCAATTATATGACCTACGATCACAATCGCCCGCTGCACGTGTTCGACGCCGACAAGGTTCAGGGCAACCTGCGGGTGCACCGCGCCAAAGGCGGCGAGACGCTGGTTGCGCTGGATGAAAAAGAATACACGCTGCAAACCGGAATGATGGTGATTTCGGATGACAAAGGTCCGGAGTCGATTGCGGGCATCATGGGCGGTGAGGAAACCGGATGTACCGAGGAAACGGTAAACGTCTTCCTTGAAAGCGCGTTCTGGGATCATGTTCAGATCGCTCTCACAGGCCGTGCGCTCAAGATCAATTCTGACGCGCGCTATCGGTTCGAGCGCGGTGTCGACCCGGAATACACCCGCGAGGGGCTGGAACACGCGACCCAGATGATTCTGGACATCTGCGGTGGAGAAGCCTCCAACGTGGTTGAGGCTGGTAAAGCGCCGAACCATGCGCGTGCCTACAAGCTGAATGCGGAAAGGGTGCAGTCTCTGGTCGGGATGGATATTCCCGAAAGCGAACAGCGACAGACCCTGACCCGTCTGGGCTTTCGTCTGGAAGGTGAGATGGCCCATGTCCCCAGCTGGCGCCCGGATATCCTGGGCGAGGCCGATCTGGTGGAAGAAGTCGCGCGGATTGCTTCCTTGACAAAGCTGCAAGGCAGGCCGCTGCCGCGCGTGACCGAGGGGATACCGAAACCGGTAATGACCCCGACACAACGCCGTCAGTCCATGGCGCGCCGTACCTGCGCGGTGCTGGGTTACAACGAATGCGTCAGTTATACGTTCATTGATCAGGCCTCGGCGGCTTTGTTCGGTGGTGGCGATACTACGACCATGCTCGAAAACCCGATTTCATCCGAGATGAGCCATATGCGCCCCGATCTGCTGCCTGGCTTGTTGCAGGCTGCGGCCCGCAATCAGGCGCGCGGTTTCGCGGATGTCGCCTTGTTCGAGGTCGGCCCGGTCTTTCACAATGGCGAGCCGGGTGATCAGAAAACCCAGATCACCGGCCTGCTGGTTGGACGTTCGGGCCCCAAGGATGTGCACGGTGCTGCGCGTCCGGTGGATGTGTTCGATGCCAAGGCTGATGTCGAGGCTGTACTGGCTGCCATTGGTGCGCCCGAAAAGGTTCAGATTTTGCGCGACGGCGATCCATGGTGGCATCCGGGTCGCCATGGCAAAATCTGTCTGGGTCCGAAAAAAGTACTGGGTGTCTTCGGAGAGCTGCATCCGCGCGTTTTGCAGGCGATGGACATAAAAGGTCCGGCAATGGCGTTCACCATCTGGCCGGACGAAGTGCCTTTGCCCCGCAAATACGGTGCCACTCGCGCTGCGCTGGAACTACGCGACTTGCAGGCGGTCGAGCGTGATTTTGCCTTTGTCGTCGATGCCGATGTCGAAGCGCTGACGTTGGTGAACGCAGCCGCGGGTGCCGACAAGGCGCTGGTCGAGAGCGTGCGTGTCTTTGACGAATTCATCGGCGGCAGCCTTGGCGAAGGCAAAAAGTCTCTTGCCATTACCGTGCGCCTGCAACCGACTGAGGCGACGCTGAAGGAAAAAGACATCGAAGCCGTGGCCGAGAAGATCATTGCTAAGGTTGCCAAGGCGACGGGCGGAGTTCTGCGCGGTTAGAGCTCTGAGGCTCCAATGGAAAGCGCGCCTTCGGGCGCGTTTTTTATTTGGACAGGAACTTGGTCAGTAAGTCATAGACCAGCCGGATGCGGCGGCTGGTGTGCAACTCGCGATGCGTGGTCAACCAGATCGGAAATGTGATAGCCTCCATCCCGGGGCATACACGCTCCATACCTGGTGTCGCATCGCCGACGGTCTGCGACATGGGCGCGATGCCAAAGCCTTGTTTGGCGTATTCCCAAGCCACTATTCCGTTCTGAGACCCAAGCCGGAAATTCTCGTTGGTCAGGTGAATGCCAAGCGGCTTCAGATAGGCGATCATCTGATTGTTGTCGCCAAAGCTGATGAACTCATGCCGTGAAAGGTCCTGCTTTGATTTTGGGCGTCCCGCACGGTTGAGATACTCTGTGGTTGCATAGAAATGCCCCGACGCCTCCTGTACCAGCTTCGCGATTAGGTCGGGTTGATCAGGACGGACATGGCGGATCGCGATATCTGCCTCGCGCCGCATAAGATCCTGAATATCGTTTGAGGCAATCACGTCAATCCGCAGGCGCGGGGCTTGCGCCCGGATTTCGCGCAGCAGGTCGGGCAAGACATAGGCCGACATCACGTCACTGGCGGTGATGCGAACCCGGCCTTCAATGGATTGTGCCTGTCCGGATGCCGTCAGCGCGATGCGGTTGGCGGCGTCCCCCATTTTGCGAGTATGATCCAGCAGCTCCAATCCGGCCTGAGTGATCTCAAGGGTTCTGCCAACCCGTTCAAACAGCATCACGCCCAAGTCCTGTTCAAGCGCTGCTATCTGGCGACTCAGGGTAGGCTGCGTTTGCCGCAGCTGCCGTGCCGCCGCGGAAAATGACCCAGTTTCAGCCGTCGCCAGAAAGGCCCGGATGTGGTTCCAATCAAAATCGCCAAACTCATTCATACAAAAATGTATAGTAAACCTGCAAACTTCGGCAATTTATATTCGGTCTGCGCATGAATAAATTCTCGCCGAAAGGAGACTCCTCAATGACCACCACTGCGAAATTCTGGGATGGAGTGGCCGAGAAATATGCCCGCTCGCCCATAAAAGACATGGCTTCGTACGAGCATACGCTGGAACGGACAGCGTCTTACCTGAAGAAAACCAATGATGTTCTGGAACTAGGGTGCGGCACAGGCATGACTGCTCTGAAGCTGTCCGGATATGTAGGATCTATCACTGCAACCGATGTGTCCCCCGGTATGTTGGCCGTTGGACGTCGAAACGCCGCTTCGCAAAGCATCGAAAACGTCACCTTTACCGAGGCTGATGCAAATCGACCGCCTGAGGGTTCTTTTGATGCGGCGCTGGCATTCAATCTTTTGCACCTGGTCGAAGATCTGGATCTGACATTGAGCCGAGTACATTCGGTCCTTAGACCCGGCGGACTGTTTATTTCGAAAACATTTTGCCGACCGTCCAGCGGAGCGAGCCTGAAGTATTACGCTATTCGTCTCGCGCTTCCGATCATGCAGTTCTTTGGTAAGGCTCCGTTTGTGCGATTCCTGTCTGAGGCGGATCTTGATGCGGCCATTGAACACGCCGGGTTCCGCATCATCGAGAGCGACAGTTTCCCCGTACGTGACGCTCGCCGATTCCTAGTGGCTCGCAAAATGTAGGGGTTTTTCCGGAATCCGCGTTGGGCTTTGGGTGTGGGACCCTTAAATTGGTCGGAAACAACAGCGGAGTTTGCCATGGGCCTGAACGTTTATCTTTCCGGAGAAATCCACACTGACTGGCGTGAACAGATCATCGATGGGGCGCAAGGGTTGGACGTGACCTTCAACAGCCCCGTTACCGATCATGCGGCCAGTGATGATTGTGGTGTAGCCATTCTTGGGGCCGAGCCGAACAAGTATTGGCACGACCACAAGGGAGCGATGGTCAATGCGATCCGAACACGCAAGGGGATTGCGGATGCGGATGTTGTCGTCGTCAGGTTTGGTGACAAGTACAAACAGTGGAACGCCGCCTTTGACGCGGGTTACGCTGCAGCACTGGGCAAGTCTATCATCGTTCTGCACGGCCCGGATCATCAGCACGCGCTGAAAGAAGTTGATGCCGCCGCACTGGCCGTGGCGGAAGAACCTGCTCAGGTGGTCGAAATTCTGCGTTACGTGCTGACAGGTGTTCTGCCTGGCTGATCGATGAAAGGGGCGCCGGTTTGGCGCCCCCTTTCTTTCAACTGTTATCAGTCTCGGGCCGGTATGCCTTTGCCGCGCTGAACCGCTGGGCGTTGGAAGAAACGATCAACATAAGCGACGACATTGGAATAGCCGTCCCAATCAACCACATCCTTCGCGCCATAGAAATCCAGCGCATTCAGCCACGGAGCAAGCGCGATATCCGCGATGGAATACTCGCCTGCGATCCAGTCCTGTCCTTCCAGTTGCGTGTTCACTACGTTCAGCAGGCGCTTGGCTTCGTTGATGTAACGCTCGCGCGGGCGCGGATCTTCTATCTCGCTGCCAGCGAACTTGTAGAAAAACCCGAGCTGGCCAAACATTGGCCCGATGCCGCCCATCTGAAACATCAGCCATTGGGTGATCCGGTGCTTGTCTGCTGCGCTTTGACCCAGGAACTTACCTGTTTTTTCGGCCAGATACAGAAGGATGGCACCGCTTTCGAACAGGGCCAGCGGCACACCATCCGGGCCGTCGGGGTCGATTATTGCCGGGATCTTGTTGTTCGGGTTCAGCGACAGGAACTCGGAGCTTTTGACATCCGCATCTGCCAGTGTCACGAGATGCGCCTCATAGGGCAGGCCGGTTTCCTCAAGCATGATCGAGGCTTTGACGCCGTTTGGCGTTGGATAGGAGTAAAGTTGAAGGACGCTGGGGTCCTTCGCAGGCCATCTGTCGGTTACAAAAAAAGGCGTAAGTTGAGACATGAAACCTCCTGAGTAATGCCGTTTGGGGAAAAGTAGGGTGGCTTTCCCCTAAAAAAACATACCCTTTTTCATGCGTTTAACGCACAATTCCTATGCGCTCATGCGTGAACAGAGGCGTGGACTTAAAAAATCAAGAGGGATGCTATGCTGGAAGAATTCAAGACGTTCATTGCCAAGGGCAATGTCATGGACATGGCGGTCGGTATCATTATCGGTGCCGCATTTACCGCAATTGTTACCTCGTTGGTGGGCGACCTGATCAATCCGCTTATTGGATTGTTCACAGGGGGTATCGACTTTACGAACAACTACGCCGTTCTGGCAGGCGATGTGGCCGAAGGTGCCAGCCTTGAAGCGGCACGTGAAGCAGGCGCATCCGTCTTTGCCTATGGTGCTTTCATAATGGCGATCATCAATTTCCTGATCATCGCCTGGGTTGTCTTCATGCTGGTAAAAATGGTGAACAAGGTCAAAGACGCTGCCGAAGCAGAGGAAGAAGCGGCTGAAGAAGCCCGCACAGGTCCTAGCGAATTGGACATCCTGATGGAAATCCGGGACGCTTTGAAGAAGTAGGCCTGTCGTTTCATCGCGACATCGGGCTCCGCACAAATCGCGGAGCCTGTATTATTAGAATTGCCGAACAGAAAACACGAGGAAATTCGAGATGGAACAAACCGCCGACTTGGCCGAGCAGGCGATTGGTATGGCCAATCAATACTTGCCCATTGCCTTGAATGCAGCGAAAGCTCTGATCGTTCTTGTTTTGGGTTGGATCGCCGCCCGAACGATCGCGGGTGTAGTACGCCGCCGGATCAACAAAACACCACAGATCGACCCGACACTTGGGAATTTTGCCGCCAGTGTGATCAAGTGGGCAATTCTGGCCATAGTTCTGGTCGCCGTTCTGGGTATCTTCGGGATAGAAGCCACCAGTATCGTCGCCATTCTGGGTGCTGCCTCGCTGGCTGTCGGGTTGGCACTTCAGGGTACGCTGAGTGATCTTGCGGCCGGTGTGATGTTGGTGGTTTTCCGGCCCTACAAGCTGGGACAGTATGTGGATATCGGTGGCACGGCAGGAACCGTTATGGACCTGAGCCTGTTCACGACCGAGCTTGTGACCCCCGACAACGTGCAGATCATTGTTCCAAACGGTCAGGCATGGGGGTCGATCATCACCAATTATTCAGCCCATGACACACGGCGTGTCGATCTGGTGTTTGGAATTGATTACGGGGACAGCGCAGATACCGCCATGCAGATCATTCTGGATGTGGCCAAGGCCGACCAGCGCATTCACAGCGACCCTGAACCCTGGGTGCGGGTCACGAATCTGGGTGACAGCTCGGTCGATCTGACTGCGCGGCTATGGTGTGCGGCAGCCGATTACTGGGACGTCAAGTTCGAGCTTACGAAAGTGGTGAAAGAGGCGTTTGACGCCAAAGGTGTTTCGATTCCGTATCCACATTCGGTCGAAATTCAAAAAAAGGGGTGACGGCTGGCGCTCAATGATCTGACAGTCTTTCATACCGTCCGCGTATTGAAAAGGGCACCGCGTAGAAACGCGGTGCCCTTTTTTGTGAAAGCCGTCGGTTCGGTACCGAACGCGCCACCCTGAGAATTACCATCACCAGGCAACTTCAGGATAGGAGGCACTTACGATTTGACCACCACATTTGGCGAAACGACGTCGATGCCAAGGGCCTTGCCAACGGCATAGTAGGTCAGTTTGCCAGCATGAACGTTCAAACCTTCCAGCAAGTGCGGATCGTCCTGACATGCCTGTTTCCATCCCTTGTCGGCCAGCGACAGCATGAACGGCATCGTGGCATTGCCCAGTGCGATGGTCGAGGTGCGCGCAACAGCGCCCGGCATGTTGGCCACACAGTAGTGCATGATACCATCGACATTGTAGATCGGGTCGGCATGGGTAGTGGCTTTTGACGTTTCAAAGCACCCGCCTTGGTCGATGGCGACATCCACCAGTACTGCGCCGGGTTTCATCGTCGACAGTTGAGCACGCGACACCAGTTTCGGTGCGGCAGCGCCGGGGATCAGAACAGCACCGATGACCATATCAGCGTCCTGGATCAGTTCAGCGGTGGCGCCCGCTGTCGAATACTGGTTCTTGAAAGTTCCGCCAAAGACATCGTCCAGATAGCGAAGACGCGGCAGTGACCGATCCAGAACGGTGACATCAGCCCCCATTCCGGCGGCAATCTTGGCCGCATGTGTCCCGACGACGCCGCCGCCAATCACAACTACTTTGGCCGGGCCAACGCCGGGAACGCCGCCCATCAGAACCCCACGGCCACCATTTGCCTTCTGCAAGGTCCAGGATCCAACCTGAGGTGCCAGCCGACCGGCGACCTCGGACATGGGTGCCAGCAGCGGCAGACCGCCGTTAGCATCCGTTACGGTCTCATAGGCGATTGCGGTACAGCCCGACTCCAGCAGGTCGTGCGTCTGATCAGGGTCCGGAGCCAGGTGCAGATAGGTGAACAGCAACTGCCCTTCACGCAGCATCTTGCGTTCAACCGCCTGAGGTTCCTTGACCTTGACGATCATGTCAGCGGTGGCAAACACCTCTTCTGCGGTGTCAACGATTTGCGCGCCTGCTGCAACATAGGCGTCATTGTCGAAACCTGCGCCGATGCCTGCACCGGATTCGATCAGGACTCGGTGTCCGCGTGCAACCGCTTCCTGAGCGGCATTGGGCGTCATCCCGACGCGGAATTCCTGAGGTTTGATTTCCTTGGGGCAACCGATTTTCATTGGGCTCTCCGTTCATAAGCTGCTTAAATTATGTGCATTTCGTGGCGCAATTTCTGTGAAAGAAAACGTGCTAATGGACTTTTCTTTGGAAGAATTTCCCGTACTATTCGAAAAACTCGCAAAGGAATTGCAGGAATGAGCCTGGACACGACCGATCGAAAGATTCTGGCCGCACTTCAGAAGAATGGCCGGATGTCGAATTCCGAGTTGTCTGAACAGGTCAACCTGTCTCCGTCTGCGTGCCACCGCCGCGTTCAACGGTTGGAGGTTGACGGCTATATCCGCAACTACGTGGCTCTGCTGGATGCGCGGAAAATGAACGTGCCAACCACCGTTTTTGTCGAAATCACGTTACAAGGTCAGGCCGAAGAGGTTCTGGATGTGTTCGAAAAGGCGGTGGCCCGAATACCGGATGTGCTGGAGTGTCATCTGATGGCAGGTACCGCAGATTACATTCTGAAAGTTGTGGCGGAAAATACAGAAGATTTCGCGCGTATCCACCGGCAATACCTGTCGCGCTTGCCAGGGGTGGCGCAGATGCAAAGCTCATTTGCGTTGCGTACCGTGTTCAAGACCACGGCCTTGCCGGTCTGACCGTCATAATGAGCCGGGATAGGTGAACAGCAGCAGGTGGGTCAGGTTAAACCCGAAATGCATCGCAACAGGCACCCAGAGCCGACCGGTAGCATAATATCCCAACCCGCACCCCAGCCCGAGAAGGGCTGCGAATACTACAAGCGCGGGTCCTCCGCCGATATGCGCCAATCCAAACAGCAGGCTGGCGGAGACCAGACCGCCTGTTACTCCAAGGCGCGAGGTAATGGCCGACTGCAAGTAGCCGCGAAAGAACGCCTCTTCCGTAAGACAAGTCAGAAACAGGTTGGACAGGCAAAATACCATCCACCAATAAGGGGTTGAGAGGTCCAAGCGCACCGCGCCCAGCGATAGACCCAGCAGAAACAGGCCAGGCAAAATCAGCAAACCCGCTAGCAAAGGTCTTATTCTGGTCTGGATTGCGCTGTTCAGCATTCCGGGCCTGGCCAGAAGAACAGCAAAGAAGACCATGGGTTTGTCCAGATTCAGGTGCAGTGTGAAACTTGTGCTGAAAACACTTGCCTGCACCTGATCCAGCAGTTTCAAATTGTTGAACCCTGGGAACAGATGTGCCCCCAATGCCAGGCACCACAGGATCAACAGCGTATGCCCTGCGATAGCGAGCAGACCTGTCTGGCGTGGGAGGAAGAAGGCCACGATCAGACCAAGCGCCACCGCCACGATTGCTGTCGGTGACATCAGCCCGGCAACCCAAGCAACACTGACGAACAGAACCAGCAGGGCAAACGCAAGGCCAGTTCGACGCACCATCGCCGCGACTTGCGCTGTGATCAGGATCAGCCAGGGCCAGATGACAGGCAATGTCGAAAAGAATAACGTCACGGCGTTCTCGTCTGAATTGTGGACCCAGTCATGCCGCACAAAAACAAGGCAATGCAAGCAACTAGAAAGCGCGCGACTGATGCCTTGTGTCAATTCTTGTGCTTGTATCCTTTGGGCCAGACGTACACATTCGGGTAAAAGACCATATACCCGTCCAGACGCTGATTTCCGATTGAGACTGCTGCAACGGATCGGCTTCAATTTACCTGATGACATCAGGCGGTTACACAGGCCCGATATGGTTCGAACCCGATGACTGAGAAGGAGCTGATCTTGGCTTACGAAAACGATGGGGGCACCAAGAACTGGCTTGAGGCCGAGTTGGAAGACACGCTGGACGAAGATTTCGAGATCGAGTTCAGCGAGCCTATGCTGTCCATGGAAGTCCGCAAAATCTATCGGGACCAGCACCCCGAAATGCTGGATCGCAAGGTCTATTTCCGAAACCTGCTGCGATTGCAGGCCGAGTTGATCAAGGTGCAGGATTGGGTGCAGCACACTGGTGCCAAGGTTTGTATCCTGTTTGAAGGCCGTGACAGTGCGGGCAAGGGGGGCGTGATCAAACGGATCACGCAGCGTCTGAACCCCCGTGTCGCCCGTGTGGTTGCCCTGCCAGCGCCCAGTCGCCGCGAGCAGAGCCAATGGTACTTTCAACGCTACGTGCCGCATCTGCCTGCGGCCGGTGAAATCGTGTTGTTCGACCGCTCGTGGTACAACCGGGCAGGGGTTGAACGTGTGATGGGCTTTGCGTCCGAGGACCAGGTTGAACAGTTCTTTCAGGACGTTCCCGAATTTGAACGGATGCTGGTCCGGTCAGGGATCATTCTGCTGAAATACTGGTTTTCGATCACGGATGAAGAGCAGCAACTGCGGTTCCTCATGCGTATTCACGACCCGATGAAACAGTGGAAACTGTCACCGATGGATCTTGAATCCCGTATTCGCTGGGAGGCGTATACGAAGGCCAAGGAAGACATGTTGTTCCGAACCAACATACCCGAAGCACCGTGGTATATCGTTGAGGGCAATGACAAGAAACGCGAACGTCTGAATTGTATTGAGCATCTGTTGACCAGAATCCCCTACGAAGACGTGCCACAGGAAAAGGTCAATTTGCCGGACCGTCGGTACAATCCTGAATACGAGCGGCGGGTTTTGCCAGACGAGCTTTACGTTCCAAAGATTTACTGAGCAACGCATGCGAGGTCGGCAGGGCCGACCTCGCACAATTTCAAGTGATCAGGCTGCATCCATCATGCAGTCATGGGTGAAGATATTGATCATGAAGACATCGCAGCCATCGTCTTCGGCTGTTTCGGTGTCGACAGGCTCAATCTCGGTCTCCGGGGTGGTATCTAGGGTCGGCATGATATCGACGTCGTCGACATCTGCCACATCAGTGCCGCCATTCATGTCGTCGGCCCAATCAAACTCGTCAAACTGCGCTTGCAGGTTTTCAAGGAAGCTGGCGATTTCATCCAGAAAGGCCTGAATGTCAAAGCAGAAGGCTTCCGGCTCACCGCCATCGACGACTTCGGTATCGGGCGCTTCAGGTTCCGGTTCTTCAGTTTCGGTTACGTCAGTATCCGGTGTTTCGGGTGTTGGTTCCTCGGTACCGGGGGTTTCAGGTTCCGGTTCTTCGGTCTCAGTGACGTCGGTATCAGGCGATTCGGGGTCCGGTTCTTCCGTCTCTGTGACGTCGGTGTCCGGTGTCTCGGGTGTCGGCTCCTCAGTTTCGGGGGTCTCAGTCCCAGGCTCCTCGGTCTCGGTGACGTCAGTATCTGGGGTTTCGGTTTCCGGTTCCTCGGGCTCTGCAACTTCATCCGGTGTTGTCGGGGGAACGGGCGGCGCGTTTGTATTGCCGTTGTCCAGCATGACAGCCGCGTCGGTTGCGGCAAAGTTTTGCGTAACCATCACCGCATCGAAGCCCTGCATGTCACCGGCTTCGATCCCGATCCCGATATATTTGAAATCCGGGTTTAGGATATTGGCGCGGTGACCCGGACTGTTCATCAGGTTTTGATGCAACTGGGCGACATCGTCGCTGATACCCGGCGCGCCGCGTTCGGACTGCCATGCGATGTTTTCCCCGGTGCGCCAGCTTCCTTCAAGATCGAACCCCGCGTTTTGCATCCGCTGGGTTGCGCTGGAACCGCCTGAACCGGTGTGGCTGAAGGTGTCTGTATTCAGCATCCAGGTGCTGTGATCTTCGGACGAGTCGTTCAGCTGCGTTTCAAGTTGCAGCGGGTTGAGACCGCGGGACGTGCGCTCCTGGTTTATCAGCGCCAGCATCTCGCGTTCGTTTGTACTTGCAGTCGACATATTTGCCTCCGTTTGTGTTTGTGTCCTTGCGGACGGGCTCACTTAGAGGCGGGGACGTCGCGGGTGATAGAGGGCGGCGCAATTCAGGCGAGTTTTGGCGGCCCGATGCTACCGAGACGAGATTCGCTGCGCTGCAAAGCGCCGGGCAAAACACTGCCTGTACGGAAATGGCAGCTTGCCGCACAACCTGAACCACGAGTCGGCGGATTGTATCCGAGCCCTGAAACGACAAACCCCCGGGCCATGCCTCGGGGGTCGTCAAATAGTGTCATCCAAAGCTGGACGAAATCAAAGATCTCAGAGCAGACCTTCGCGCTGGGCTTTCTTGCGCGCCAGTTTACGGGCACGGCGAATCGCTTCAGCTTTCTCGCGCGCTTTCTTCTCGGACGGTTTCTCGAAATGTTGCTTGAGCTTCATTTCACGGAACACGCCTTCGCGCTGCAGCTTTTTCTTCAGGGCACGAAGCGCCTGATCGACGTTATTGTCGCGAACACTAACCTGCATGTGGTTGTCACCACCTTTCTAGATAGAGTTGCAAGGAAATTGCAGGAGTTGGCCGTATAGCAAAGCCGCCCTAACTTGTCTAGTACTGGACCTGACAACCGGAGAACCGTCATGACCACAACATATGAAGATGCAAAACGGCAGCTTTTGGACGCGATGCTGAATCATGTTCCTTTCGACGGCTGGTCGGAAACCAGCTTTCGCGCCTCGGTTTCCGATTGTGGTCTGGATGACGGTTTGGCACGTGCAATTTGCCCGCGCGGGGCGGTTGATCTGGCACTGGCCTTTCATGCGCGCGGCGATCAGGTGATGCTGGACCGCCTCAGGTCCGAGGACATGAGCGGTCCAAAATTCCGCGATAAGATTGCCGCTGCGGTCCGGTTCCGGTTGCAGGCTGTTGAAGACAAAGAGCTGGTGCGCCGGGGCATGACGCTGTTTTCCCTGCCAGCGTATGCGACCGATGGGGCCAAGGCCTTATGGCAGACCTGTGACCTGATCTGGGACGCACTGGGCGATACGTCGGAAGATGTGAACTGGTATACCAAACGGGCAACCTTGTCGGGGGTCTATTCCTCGACCTTGCTGTTCTGGCTGGGTGATGACAGCCCTGACCATCAGCGCACGTGGGAGTTTCTGGATCGCCGGATCGCAAATGTCATGGAGTTCGAAAAGCTCAAGGCTCAGGTGCGTGACAACCCGGTGTTGAAACCCTTTCTTGCAGTTCCGAACTGGCTGGCAGGTCAGGTGAGGGCACCGGCCAAGATGCGGGGTGATCTGCCTGGCATGTTGAACCCCCGAAAGTAACGCGTCTTGGTGCTGGGCCTTGCCTCTGATGCCTGTTAGGCATTGGGCAAAGGAGGTGCCTATGACCCAGATGATGCGTGCTGTTGAGATCACTCAACCGGGTGGTCCCGATGTATTGCAGCTGACCGAACGTCCTATCCCTAAGCCGGGGGCCGGACAGGTTGTATTGAAAGTGGCCTATGCCGGGGTGAACCGCCCCGACGCTTTGCAACGCGCGGGCGCTTACGATCCGCCGCCGGGCGCCAGTGACCTGCCGGGGCTTGAAGCTTCGGGCGAAGTGGTCTCGGTCGGTGTGGGGGTCGAAGGACTGTCTGTCGGTGATCAGGTCTGCGCACTGCTGCCCGGCGGTGGCTATGCGGAATACGTTTCGACCCCAGCGGCTCATTGTTTGCCTGTGCCCGCGGGTATGGGAATGAAAGAGGCAGCGTGTCTTCCCGAGACCTTCTTCACAGTCTGGTCCAACGTGTTCATGCGTGGCGGGTTGAGGGCAGGTGAACGTTTTCTGGTTCACGGTGGGTCCAGCGGTATTGGTACGACGGCAATCCAACTGGCCAATGCCTTTGGCGCGCGCGTTTTCGCCACGGCTGGCTCGGATGAGAAATGTGAGGCTTGCATCAAGCTGGGCGCCGAAAAAGCGATCAATTATCGCGATGAGGATTTCGTAGCAGCCATGCGCGCCGAAGGTGGGGCAAACCTGATCCTCGATATGGTCGGCGGTGATTACATCCCCCGCAACGTCAAGGCCCTGGCCGAAGATGGGCGGCTGGTGCAAATCGCGTTTCTGCAAGGGCCTGTGGTCGAGCTGAACTTTGCCCTGATGATGGTCAAGCGCCTGACCCTGACCGGCAGCACCTTGCGCCCACAAAGTGATCTGGCCAAGGCGCTAATCGCGCAGGACCTGCGCGAAGCTGTCTGGCCTCTGTTGGATGCCGGAAAAGTTGCGCCCGTGATGGACAGCGAGTTTGATCTGACCGAAACCGCCGCCGCCCATGCGCGCATGGAAAGCTCGGGTCATATTGGCAAGATTGTTCTGAAGATCGCGGGTTGAGTTTAGAATGCGCGGGCGAGTCCCGCGCGTTCACGCAACGGCGCGGCGATACAGATGCCACGTGGCATGACCCAGAACGGGCATCACCACGATAAGCCCCAACAGCAGTGGCAAAGCCCCCAGGAACAAAAGCACCGCTACGATGAATCCCCAGGTCAGAATGACGCCGGGGTTGTGACGCAGCACCCTGAATGATGTCACAACAGCAACCGGCAGGCCTACTTTACGGTCCAGCAGCAAGGGAAAACTGACGACGCTGATCGCCAGTGCGCAAAGCGCAAAAACGAATCCAACCGCTGTTCCAACAATGACCATCGTCCAGCCCGCGGAGGTCGTGAACACCTGCGTGGCAAATGCGCTGAGCGACGCTGGAACCTCGGGGCCCATCGTGTAGGTGTGAATGCTTTGTGCCACCATCAGCCAAAGCAGCAGCAGCATCACAAGGTAAAACCCCAAAACCAGAATTGCTCCGAATGACGGCGAGCGGAGCACACCAAATGCGTCCAGCCAGTGAACCTCGCTGCCCTGTTCACGCTTGCGGCTGATCTCATAGAGGCCCACGGCCGCAACTGGCCCGATCAGCGCGAAGCCAGCGACCAGAGGGGCCAGAAGCGGAACCAGGTTGGCATTCAGGGCAAAGCCGAACATCAAAAGCCCGGCAACCGGGTATACCAGGACAATGAACACCACATCCGCTCGGGTTTCGAGAAAATCCTGATACCCCGCCCTCAGGCAGGCGCGTAGGTCTTGCAGGGTCAAGGTCTGCACCATTGGCACTTGCGTTGGATCTGCACTGCCAAGTTGCGAGACGCTTTCTGTAACGTGGTCACCTGTGGCGCCCAGAGCCTGGGCCGCCCAGCTGATCGGGTTTCCGATTGTCTTAGCCATTTCTTCACCCTTCCCTGGCGAGACTTGCGCCGCGGAACGGATCCGGCATTCAGTTGCCCGTGGCCGGCCCAACCGGCAACGCCATGCCTCAGTATAACATAAATTTTCGAAATCTGGATCAATACTCCGGCATCGGACGGATTGCCCTGTGTCACAGTCATGTTAGCTTGATGGCAGGCAAGAGGAGGTCAGGATGCAGAAAACAGCGAAAACGGTTGTGATTCACGAATTTGGTGGGCCTGAGGTTTTGCGGATCGAAGACAGGCCTGTAGGTGACCCCGGTCCGGGTGAGATACGTATTCGGCATCAGGCCTGCGGGTTGAACTTCATCGACGTATATCAACGCACCGGCCTGTATCCCCTTGATCTTCCCCATGCTTTAGGCATGGAAGCGGCGGGAACCGTTGAGGCGGTTGGGGATGGGGTGACCCACCTTCAGCCGGGGCAGCGGGCCGCTTACGCCGCAGCCCCGCCCGGTGCTTATTGTGAGGCGCGCGTGATGCCCGCTGCGCAGGTTTGCCCGCTACCGGATGGCATCACATTCGAAGCCGGTGCAGCGATGATGCTGAAAGGTCTGACGGTTGAATACCTATTTCACCGGACCACACCATTGAAACGGGGTGATACGGTCCTGTTCCATGCGGCAGCTGGCGGGGTCGGGCTGATCGCATGCCAATGGGCTAAATCCGAAGGCATCACCTTGATCGGAACGGCGGGGAGTGACGAGAAATGCAGCCTTGCGCGGTTTAACGGGGCCGCGCATTGCATCAATTACAGGTCCGAGAATTTCGCAGAACGCGTGGCTGAGATTACAAAGGGTCAGGGCGTAGACGTGGTGATGGACTCGGTCGGAGCGGACACGTTCGAAGGATCACTGGATTGCCTGAAACCGCTGGGCATGATGATTTCCTTCGGCAACGCCTCGGGCCCGGTTCCACCGTTCAACCTTGGGGTTCTGGGCCAGAAAGGCTCGCTCAAGATCACCCGGCCCACGTTGTTTACTCATATCGCGGATCATGCGGTGTGTCAGGCAATGGCGCGTCGCCTGTTTGGCAAAGTCGAGGGGGGTGAGGTCAAAATCCATGTCGATCAGCGTTTTGCCTTGGATCAGGTTGCTGATGCGCATCGTGCGCTTGAGGCGCGGCAAACGACTGGCAGCACAATTCTGGACCTGTAACTCTGGACCTGTAACGCAGTATCCAAACAATATTGCCCATTGAATTGGGACACTTGATGCGCTGAATGGGAAGGGCAAGAGGTCTTCAATAACATACGGCGGCGGAAAACCCGCCGCCGCTGTGCCTGAAATAATCAGGTTTTACTGCGATTGCAGCTCTGCCGGGGATTTTTCAGCAATCGTTTCCCAGTTTGCGCTCGCGCTTTCGATGAAACCCGGGATGTCGCCTTCCCAGCGCTCCTGAATGTCTTTGGACAGGTTCAGATACAGCTTGTTGTCAACGATCTTCCAGTGGTTCGGGTCGCCGTCGAATTTAAAGCCCATGGCCGCGCCGAAGGCACAATAGCCGCCATATGCGGGCAGATATGCTTCGGGGTTGGCTTCAAAGGCTACTTTGTTTTCTTCCGACGAGAACCGGTACAGTGCCTCATCGTGCAACGCAGTGATGCGGTAGTCGCCTTTGGTTGCCTCGCCAGCAGTGAAATACGCCACCGGATCATAACCCTGCATCGCCAGACCGGTCGAGCTTGCGTTGATTTCAACACCAGCCGCCAGCGCGGAGGTTGCCAATGTGACAGACAGTGCCACGCCACTGATCAGAGATTTAAACTTGTTCATTGCTTCACCTTTCGTGAAAAGAGCCCGTTCGACACCGCGAAAATTGCCGCCGTAAGGCCCAGATTGTTGTCCTGTGTGGCCCGTAATTGACCGTCACGATAGCGATTTGGGAAGCGGGCTGATCACGTTCAAAACAATGATTTGTGATTGTGCGCAGGTGATAGAGCCACTGTTCTTTTTTGCCGATCTCGCCTCAGGCATCCGGCCTTAGGTTCAGGACAAATGCGATGACTTTGCATGCGGACATTTCACAGGGTCTTAGCAACGCGCCGCTGCCCATGGTCTGATACAGGTTCAGGCTGATATAGTCGGCTCCGCCCAGTTCGTGCGCAACCAGCTTGTGGGATTTACCACCCGCCATTCGTTGACGCACAACAACATAGCGCCGACCGCCGGAGGTTCCGGTGAAACTGCCCAAGGGCAGTGCAAAAAGGGCATACAGAAACCCGTCTGGCGCGATCACGGCTTTCCGATTCTGGGTTCCGTTCCGGCCTTGATCCGCGCGACGTTCGAGCTGTGCCGCCAGTAGACCAGAAGTGTCAGAATTATCCCAAGGATAAATGTAGTCCCGTTTGACAGCAACAACACCCAAGTCGTTGACAGCGCGGCCGCAGCCAATGCGCCAACCGAGGATATCCGCCAGATTGCCGCCGCGACCAGCCAGGTCAGGCAGCAGGCAACACCGATGCGCCAGTCCAGTGCCAGCCAAAGCCCCAGAAAGGTTGCCACGCCCTTGCCACCCTTGAAGCTCAGCCAAACCGGAAAGCAATGGCCCAAAAACGCCAATAGTGCAGCCACTTGGGCCGCATCTTCACCCGCATAGGCACGTGCAATCAGAACGGCCGCCGCGCCTTTACCTGCGTCAAACAGCAAGGTCAGCGCCGCAGCGGCCTTGTTGCCGGTGCGCAGGACATTTGTCGCCCCGATATTGCCGGACCCGATCTCGCGCAGATTTCCCAGCCCCATGATCTTGGCAAGCAACAAGCCGAAGGGAATGGAGCCCATCAGGTATCCAACCACCGCCCATTGGAGCAGTTCGCTAGTCGAGTTGTCGATTGGGGGCATCAGGGTCTCCGGAACACTTCATTACCTGCTACATAGGTCGAAATGACCTTACCTTGCATCCGCTGGCCGTCAAATGGAGTGTTCTGAGATTTTGATTTTAGTGCAAACCGATCAAGCACAAAAGGCACATCCGGGTCGAACAGAACCAGATCGGCTGGCGCGCCTTTCGACAGGCGACCGCTGTCCAGTCCAAGCCGCTTGGCCGGGTTAAGGGCCATGGCCCGAAACAGCGTCGGCAGATCCAGCTGGCCCGCGTGATACAGGCGCAAGGCCGCAGGCAGAAGCGTTTCCAGTGCGACCGCACCAGAGGCCGCTTCTTCAAACGGCAGGCGCTTGCTTTCTTCGTCCTGAGGGGTGTGCATCGAGCTGATGATATCGATCAGCCCGGTGCGAACGGCTTCGATAACCGCTTGCCTGTCGTCTTCTGATCGCAGCGGCGGCTTGACCTTGAAGAAGGTGCGATAGTCGGCCACGTCAAGCTCGTTCAACGTCAAGTGGTGGATCGACGTCCCTGCGGTTATGTCCAGCCCATTGCGCTTGGCGCGCTCCAGTGCAGGCAGCGCCCGGGCCGTGGTGATCTGGTCGGCGTGATAGGCGGCGCCGGTCATCTCCAACAGGGCAATGTCGCGGTCCAGCCCCATCCGCTCTGCCATCGGTGACACTGCGGGTAGGCCGCGCAATGCGGCGAACTTGCCGCTGGTCGCCGCGGCCCCGGCGCTCAGCCCCGGCTCTTGCGGATGGGCTATCACAAGCGCGCCACAGGACTTCGCATAGGTCAGGGCGCGGTAAAACACCTTTGTATTGGTGATGACGTAATCGCAATCGGTGAAGGCGATCGCGCCCGCGTCCAACAAAAACCCGATTTCGGTCATCTCGCGCCCTTCGCGCCCTTTGGTCAGGGCAGCCATCGGCAGAACATTGACCGGCGCATCGGCCTGCGCCCGGCGTGTCGCGAATTCCAGCGTTTCCGGTGTGTCGACTGCTGGCAGAGTATCCGGTCGGGTGACAATCGTCGTGACACCGCCAGCCGCGGCAGCAAGTCCTGCTGACCGATAGCTTTCCTTATGACGTTCACCGGGTTCACAGACCTTGACGCCAATATCGATGATGCCAGGGGCGAGGCACTTGCCGTTGCAATCTACGATATGCCCCTCCGTACTCGGAGCAATTCCTTCGCCTCGGGCGGTAATCCGGCCATCGTTCACCTGCAACCAGCCAGTTGACTCTGCTCCCGCTTCGGGGTCGATCAGGCGTGCGTTGGTGAAAAGAACGGTATTCATGGAACAGCCCTTTCGATGGCGGCCTTCGTGGCGGCGGGATCGGCCTGATACTTGATCAGGTGTTTGTCTCCGCCCTTGGTAACGACTTGCACGAAACTGCCCATGGTTTTGACCGCCTCGATCTGATTCAGCGCAACTTTTCGCTCGCCGGGACCGGTCAACAAAGTGTCGGTCATCTTCCAGTTTGCGGCCAGTTCTTCCGATGCCAGATACCACGCGCGGATGCCGATAGCGGCGAGGCCAGCAGGTGCTCCGGTCCAGACATAAGGGTTGCCGGTCAACCACAACACAGCCATTGCACCGGCCATGGCAGCGGCCGCAAGCCACGCATTGGTGCGGATATACGCGCCCTTGTCCGGGGCAAAGACTACAGGATCAGCCATAGAATCCCTCCGGTGATCAAAAGTACTACCAATGCCATAACAGCCGAGCCTATGCGGAGCGGTTTGTTGTCAACCGGCGCGGTTTGCGGGGCCGAGAAAGGTCTGGCGCTTTCGGTTTCGATCGTTCCGCCGGTCCAATTGGTTGCCTCTTCCGTGAAAAGGCCCGTCAGGTGCAGCCGGGGATCGGGTTCAAGTGTCATGGTCTGGTCTTTGAACGCTGCGCTGCGCAGGACCATGACCCATCCGCCGATCTGCGCCAGCGCGGCACGGTCCAACTGATCCTCGGACACGCCACACCCTTCGTACAGATAGCCGTAAAGCCCAAGTTCCTCGAGGTCGGACACCGGAAAGACGTCGATCTGCTCGGGGTCCAGCCCGTCGACGCCAAGCACCTGATCGGCGGCACCCGGTTCGCGCAGGAACTTTGCCTCTTCTGGGCGCATGTCCAGCGTGAACAGGCGCAGGACGCCGCGTTCATGGGGGGCGACCTTCAGATTGTTCATGCAACCTCGCGCAGGTTGCGGGCCAGAAGGTCCATTGCGGCCATGCGGACAGCGACCCCCATCTCCACCTGCTCCTGTATTACGGACCGATTGATGTCATCAGCCAGGGTTCCGTCGATCTCAACCCCGCGGTTCATTGGGCCGGGGTGCATGACGATGGCATCGGGCTTGGCCAGCGCCAGCTTATCCGCATTCAAGCCGTAACGGTGGTAGTATTCGCGTTCTGACGGGATGAAGCCTCCGTCCATTCGTTCTTTCTGAAGGCGCAGCATCATGACCACATCGACGTCTTTGAGACCCTCGTTCATGTCGTCATAAACCTCGGCCCCGAACTCGGCGAATTGCGACGGCACGAGTGTGGGCGGGCCGATCAGACGAATGCGGTTTTCCATCTTGCCCAGCAGGATCAAATTGGATCGAGCAACACGAGAGTGCGCGACATCGCCGCAAATGGCGATGTTCAGACGGTGCAGGCGACCTTTGGCGCGGCGGATCGTCAGCGCGTCCAGCAAAGCTTGAGTCGGATGTTCATGCCGCCCGTCGCCTGCGTTCAGAACAGCGCAGTTGACCTTTTGCGCCAGCAGGTCGACCGCGCCCGAATGCGGGTGACGCACCACCAAAAGGTCGGGATGCATCGCGTTCAGGGTCAGCGCAGTGTCGATCAGCGTCTCGCCCTTTTTGATCGAACTGGCCTGCATCGCCATGTTCATCACATCTGCACCCAGACGCTTGCCAGCCAGTTCGAAGCTTGCCTGCGTTCGGGTTGAGTTTTCAAAGAACATGTTGATCTGGGTGAGCCCCGACAACACATCCGAATGTTTGGTCGACTGGCGGTTCATGTCGACATAGGTTTCGGCCAGATCGAGAATTTCGGTGATATCGGATTGCGACAGATGCTCGATGCCAAGAAGGTGACGATGGGCGAAACGCATGGGCGGGCTCCTGTCTGACAATCGGGCCGCTTATAGAAAGCCACGCGGTGCAAAGCAACCTAAGGATCAGAACCCTCTGGCAGTTTTTCGCAGCCACCCTCTGGCAGACATTGTTCACCCGGTTTGCACCATTTGCCGTATCCGCAGTCGATGGCTTTGATCGGCACGCAACCCTGATGGACCGAGCATTTGAATCCCGGACGGCACTGTGAGCCTGTTTCCTCGCACAGGAACCATCCCGGGCGGGAACAGCCCCCACCCGGCAAGCAGGACGAGCCGCGCGCGCAAGCGCGGCCATCCTCGCATATCGTGGGAGGGGCTGTACCCGGATCTGGTGTAATTCGTTCACATTCGCCGCGCCCATTGCAAAAACTGTCACCGGGGCAATCCAGACGCGATGTGCATTTGTTTGCGCCTGCGGGTGCACAACGCGCTCCTCCGGCCACGCAGCGTTCAAACGGGCCGCAGCTGCGCCCGCCACCGCAATAGGTACCGCCCAGCGGTATGCAGTGCCCATCAAAGCTGCATCTTTGACCGCCGGAACAGCAGGTGGTGCCGCACTTGAACTGGCCCGCGCGGCATTGGCCCTGTACGTTGTGGAACGTCGCCAAAGCCGGATCGCCGGAAAGCACCAGTCCAAGCCCGATCAGGAGGATTCGCAAGGTTCTGAGCATCGTACCAAGATGGTCGGCGCGACAGAGCGACCGATCAAGCCCAATTCGCTTTCCATCAGCCTTCAGGCGGGTAAATTATCCATATGGAATCGGGCTTGGACTATTACTCTGCACGGGCACTGCTGGAATGGCAGGTCGAACTGGGCGTGACCGAAGCAATCGGGGACGCTCCGGTTGATCGATATTCGGTGCCGGACACGTCACCAAAGCCCAAGAAGGCAGAGGTTGCGGCAGCCATCCCGTCAAAGCCCGGACAGACCGACCCGGTAACGGTTGCGCAAGCAGTGGCCAAGGGGGCGGGGTCACTGGATCAGTTGCGAGATGCGATGGAAGCTTTTGATCACTGCGAGCTGAAGCGCGGGGCGCGGCAGTTGGTTTTTGCTGATGGAACGCCCGGTGCGCGGGTGATGATCATTGGTGAGGCTCCGGGCCGCGACGAAGACCGCGAGGGCAAGCCCTTTGTCGGGCGCGCGGGCCAGTTGCTGGATCGCATGTTGGCCGCGATTGATCTGGATCGCAGGCAGAACGTCTATATCACAAACGTGCTGCCATGGCGGCCCCCACAGAACCGTGACCCAAAGCCCGAAGAAATCGGGATGATGAAGCCGTTCCTGGAACGTCACGTGGCGCTGGCCCGGCCCGAGGTGCTGGTGGTGATGGGTAATATCAGCTGTCAGGCCGTTCTGGGCAAGCGCGGGATTACCCGATTGCGCGGCCAGTGGGATCAGGCGCTGGACCTGCCTGTGATCCCGATGTTTCATCCAGCTTATTTGCTGCGCCAGCCGCAAATGAAGCGTCAGGCCTGGGCTGATCTGCTGGAGTTGAAAGCCCGGCTGCGAGGTGAGTCATGAAGGTCTTGGCGTTTTCCGATCTTCACATGGCGCGCAATCGCGCCGCTGATCTGGTGGCGGCCAGCGCTGATGCCGACCTGGTTATTGGCGCCGGGGATTATTGTAACATGCGTCTGGGTCTGGACGAAGCGATGCAGATGCTTTCGGGCGTTTCAGCGCCCCTGGTCCTGATACCCGGGAATGCCGAAAGCGCAGAGGATCTGGGCAAAGCTGTGCCCGAGGGTGTGCATGTTCTGCATGGAACGGGAATGACAGTGGATGGATTGCGCCTGTTCGGACTCGGCTACGGTGTTCCACCCACACCGTTTGGTGATTGGTCCTGTGATCTGACCGAGGGTGAGGCCGCCGAACTGCTGGCGCGCTGTGACAGAGCGGATATCCTGATCTCGCACTCACCGCCCAAGGGTCATGGGGATGTGACCTCGCAAGGTATGGCTGTTGGTTCGGTCGCTGTCCGGAACGCGATCGAAAGGATACAGCCCCGTTTCACGTTTTGCGGCCATATTCACGACAGCTGGGGTTATCGCGGCTCGATTGGCCGCACCCGGATCGCCAATCTCGGTCCCAAGGTAAACTGGTTCGAGGTCGCCGTATGATCGAGACGGTAACGCTGCTTGCCTTCATTCCCGCTGCGCTGGCGCTGAACCTGACACCGGGGGCGGATATGATGTTCTGTTTCGGTCAGGGTTTGCGATCAGGTCCGCGTGCTGCAATTGCCGCAAGTGCCGGGATTTCCGCGGGTGGAATGATACAGGTCCTTCTGGCTGGGCTGGGCCTTGGCGCGGCGGTTACGGCCGTGCCATCGCTGTTCGATGTCATTCGCTGGGTTGGTGTTGCATACCTGTTGTATCTGGCCTGGTGTGCCATTCGAAATGGCGCAGTGTCGGCCGAGGCCCCTGTCAAACCGGCCCGGTTGTCCTTTCGGGATGGGATGCTTGTCAATCTGACGAACCCCAAGGTTATTCTGTTCGTTCTGGCCTTTATCCCACAATTTGTAGACCCGTCGCGGGGGTCGGTCCTGATGCAGTTTTTGATCTTCGGCACAATCATCGGCATCGGTGGGTTCGTCGTGAACGGGCTGGTAGGTGTTTTCGCCGGAAGCGCGGGGCGTCATCTGGTCTCGAATCCGCGCGCCTCACGTATTTTGGGTTGGATTACAGGGGGCATTTTTGCGGCCCTTGCGGTCCGGCTTGCCATCCTGGAAAGGGCCTGACACCACATGTCGCGCATTGACGAAACAATGGAGTTCATCCCGGTTAAGATCGCCGTTCTGACAATCTCGGATACCAGATCGATGGAAGAGGACCGCTCGGGTCAGACATTGGTGGACCGGATCGAAAAGGCAGGCCATGTCGTCGCCGATCGGAGGATAATTCGGGACGAGCGCAGAGAGATCGCAGATCAGTTGCGCGCGTGGGTGGCGGACGAACAGATCGACGTTGTGATTTCGACCGGTGGAACGGGCCTGACCGGGCGCGATGTCACCGTCGAGGCGCATCGCGATGTCTATGAGAAAGAGATAGAAGCCTTTGGCACCGTCTTCACGATCATCTCGATGGAGAAGATTGGAACTTCGGCGGTGCAGTCGCGGGCGACGGGGGGCGTTGCCGGGGGGACATACCTGTTCGCCTTGCCCGGCAGCCCGGGAGCCTGCAAGGATGCGTGGGACGGTATATTAGAAAAACAGTTCGATTATCGCCATCGCCCGTGCAATTTTGTGGAAATAATGCCCAGATTGGACGAACATCTGCGACGGAAGTAGACTGGTCATACGTTCCGTTCCGTATAACCGCCTTGTGGCTTGGCATATTTCCTGATCCAGCTACATGTTGTGGACGGCAGCGTGGTGCAACCGGGGTAAGTGATTGATGCGATTTCTGCGGCATAGTCTTGTCGGTATTTTTCTGGCGTTTCTGGCGCTGGCTTTGTTGTTCGTTGCCGTGCAGATGATCGTGGGGGCCGTTCAGGAGGCTTTGACGCACGATAACGCGACACCGCCCTCACGAGAAAGGATCTTTGCTGTTGCGGTTCGGCCTGCCGAGGCGGAAACCGTCACCCCATATCTTGAAGCTTTCGGAGAGGTTCAAAGCCGCCGCAGGCTGGAGCTGCGTGCGGCGCTTGGAGGTCGCGTTGTCGCGCTGGCAGAAGACTTTGAAGATGGTGGAATTGTTGAGGCTGGCGAAGTGCTGGTCGAACTGGATCCGGCAGATGCGCAATCCGCGCTGGATCGGGCAAAGTCCGATCTCTTGGACGCCCAATTTGAAGAGCGAGATGCAGAACGCTCGTTGCTGCTGGCGCAGGACGAGCTGAAATCGGCCGAGGCTCAGGCGGAACTGCGGGAAAGGGCGTTGCAACGCCAACGGGATCTGGAATCACGGGGCGTGGGGGCCGCCGCCAGCGTGGAAGAGGCCGAACTGGCCGCAGCATCATCGCAACAGGCCGTTCTGGCGCGGCGTATTGCGCTGGCACAGGCTGAATCCCGTGTGGATCAGGCATCAACCCTGTTTGCCCGAGCCATGATAGCACTGGAAGCTGCGGAGCGCGATCTGGGCGACATGACAATCCGGGCGGGCTTTGGCGGCACTTTAACGGATGTTACGCTTGTGGAAGGGCGGCTGGTATCTGCAAATGAAAAGCTTGCTGAACTGGTTGATCCCAACGACTTAGAGGTGGCGTTTCGGGTGTCGACCGCGCAATATGTGCGGCTTCTGGATGGCGGCGATCGTCTGATCAATGCGCCGGTCACCATATCTCTTGAAGTCACAGGGACCGATCTGACCGCAATTGGCCAGATTAGCCGCGATAGCGGGTCTGCCGGTGAAGGCCAGACCGGGCGGTTGATCTATGCCCGCCTGCAAGAGGCATCGGGGTTTAAACCTGGAGATTTCGTTACGGTTTCAGTTCAGGAACAGCCCCTTGCCGGAGTTTACCGACTGCCGTCTTCGGTCCTTGATGCATCCGGAACAGTTCTGGTTCTTGGCCCTGATGACCGATTGGAAAATCTGCCGGTTCAGCTCATCCGCCGCCAGGGGGACGAAGTTCTGCTGCGGGGCGACGGGTTGGAAGGGCGTGAGGTCGTCGTCGGACGAACCCCCCTGCTTGGGTCGGGCGTGCGTGTTCGGCCCCTGCGGCTTGAGGCGGGTGCAGACTCCGGAATGGTCGAGCTGACGGACGAGAAACGCGCCGAACTTGTAGCTCAAGTCGAGGCGAACAGTGCAATGCCACCGAAGGAAAAGACGAAGGTTCTAACCCGGCTGCGCGAAGCTCGTGTGCCGACATCTTTGGTGCGCAGTATTGAAACCAGGGCTGGGGGATAAACGCCATGATGCGCGAGATACCTGGCGCGGCGGGTGGCCTTCTCAGTTATTTCACGCGGCATCGGACAGTTGCCAACCTGCTGTTGCTTGTCATGCTGGTTCTTGGCGCGGCGGCAATCCCGAACATGCGTGCACAGTTCTTTCCGGACGTCATTCTGGAACGCGTCGATGTATCCGTAACCTGGGATGGTGCCGGGCCCGAGGACATGGACGCCGGGATCGTGCAGTTGCTGGAACCTGCGCTGCTGGCCGTCGAAGGGGTGACCAGTACCGAGGCTTCCTCGCATCCGGGCTGGACCCGTATCAGGCTGGAATTCGAACCCAACTGGGATGTGTCCCGCGCTGTTGAGGAAGTCCGGACCGCCGTAGACGCTGTCACAGATCTGCCGGAAGACGCTGAGGAGCCCAAGATTCAACGCGGTGCGTGGCGTGATCGGGTGACGGATGTGGTGATTACCGGTCCGACCGATACTGCTCAGCTGGCTAAGCTGACGGATGAGCTTATCAATCGTTTATTCGCATCAGGTGTGACCCGCACGACAATCCGGGGTATTGCCGCACCGCGCATCGTTGTCGAGGTCACCACCGCTCAGTTAATCGCAAACGATATAACGATGGCCGAAATCGCGGCAGCGATAGGTGCCGAAGTCAATACGGACCCCGCTGGCAATGTCGAAGGTGCGGGTGCTCGTGTCCGGGCGGGAACTGAGAAACGCACGCCAGAACAGATCGAAGGCATCGCTCTGCGGACGAACGAAGATGGGTCGAAACTGAAGGTTGGTGACATTGCCAGAATTTGGGTAGAAGGCGTCACCCGCGACCGCAGCTATTATGTGGGCGACAATCCCGCCATGTCGATCAGAGTGGACCGGTCGAACCTGGGCGATGCGATAGGTATTCAGCACACGGTGGAGGACGTTGCCCGCGAGATGCAGGCCAGCCTGCCTGAAGGTGTGAGAATTGATCTGATCCGCACCCGGGCGCAAGCAATTACCGACCGGTTGAACATCCTCGTGGATAACGGGCTGATGGGGCTGGGGCTTGTTGTCATCCTGTTGTTCCTATTTCTCAATGCGCGCATTGCGTTTTGGGTTGCTGCGGGTATCCCGGTGGCGATGTCGGCGGCGATTGCGCTGATGTATCTGGGCGGTCTGTCGCTGAACATGGTTTCACTGTTTGGTCTGATCATTACGTTGGGGATCGTTGTAGATGATGCCATTGTCGTGGGGGAGCACGCTGATTTTCGCTCCCGCCGATTGGGCGAGACACCAGTGGAAGCCGCAGAGCGCGCCGCGCGTCGAATGGCAATGCCGGTTCTGGCCGCCACGGTAACGACGGTGATTGCGTTTTTCGGCCTGACGTTGGTTGGAGGACGTTTCGGAGAGCTGATCCGCGATATCCCTTTCACGGTGATCGCAGTTCTGGTTGCATCGCTGGTGGAATGCTTCCTGATCCTGCCCAATCACATGGCGCATGCAATTGCGCATTCGGCCAAGGAACACTGGTACGATCTGCCGAACCGTGTCGTCAATCGTGGCTTTCGTTGGGTTCGGGATCACTTGTTCCGTCCGCTGATCGCCTGGGTGATCTGGGCGCGTTATGTGGTGGCCGCGCTGATGATCGCCATCCTGGCCAGTCAGGTCGCATTGTTCATTCGTGGCGACGTGAACTGGCGGTTCTTCAACGCGCCTGAACGCAGTTCGGTCAGCGGCGGGTTTATTATGCGCGAAGGGTCGACCCGGTCAGATACACTTGAGATGATGCGCATTCTACAGGATGCAACCAACGAACTGGGCCGGATTTACGAAGAGCGTCATGGCCGAAATCCAATTGACTATGTCCTGGCTGAAGTTGGTGGCAATGCCGGGCGTGCGCTTGCTGCGGCTGACGGCAAGGACGGCAGTGTGCTGGGAGGTATTTCGATTGAATTGATCGACGCCGATCTGCGCCCATATTCGAGTTTTGAGTTTGTGGGCGAGCTACAGGATTTCGTACCGCGTCACCCCAAGGTCGAAGTGATCAGCTTCCGCGGTTGGCGGTCCGGCCCCGGCGGCGATGCAATCGATGTGCAATTTTATGGCTCAGACGTAAATGTCCTGAAAGCCGCATCTGAAGATCTGCAAACTGCGCTGTCGAAGTTTCCTGAAGTTTCGGCACTTGAGGACACTTTGGCATATGACAAGGAAGAGTTTCTTCTTGACCTGACGGCGCAGGGTCAGGCGCTGGGCTTTCGGATCGAAACGCTGGGGCGGGCTTTGCGCAACCGTTTGAACGGGATTGAGGCCGCAACCTTCCCTGACGGGCCGCGCAGTGCCGAGATCCGTGTCGAACTGCCCGAAGGTGAACTGACAGCAGATTTTCTGGAACGAACTCTGATGCGTTCTCCTGATGGGGTCTACGTACCTTTGGCTGATATCGTTTCGGTCGAGCGCAAGTCCGGGTTTTCGACGGTTCGGCGTGAAAACGGCCTGAGGGTGGTTTCGGTAACAGGCGATATTTCGGAAGACGATCCGGCACGGGCCGCCGAAATTGAACGCGTGATGCAGGACGAGATCCTTCCCAATATCGCGGCCGAAAGGCAGGTTGAGTGGCGCATGTCGGGTCTGAGCGAACAGGAAAACGAATTCCTGTCCGAGGCCCGCAACGGTCTGATCCTGTGCCTGACCGGTATTTATCTTGTACTGGCCTGGGTTTTTGCCAGCTGGACACGACCCCTTGTGGTTATGGCGATTATTCCCTTTGGCCTGGTCGGGGCAATTTGGGGCCATTACATCTGGGAGGTTCCGCTGAGCATGTTCACGGTTGTCGGGTTGTTGGGCATGACAGGGATCATCATCAACGATTCGATCGTTTTGGTGACTACGATCGACGCATACCAGCAGGATCGCGGGTTGATTCCGTCTATTCTGGATGGCACGGCAGACAGGTTGCGCCCCGTGATGCTGACCACGCTGACGACGGTTCTTGGCCTTGCGCCCTTACTATATGAAGGCTCTCAACAGGCGCAATTCTTGAAACCGACTGTAATCACACTGGTATACGGGCTTGGTTTCGGAATGTTGCTGGTGTTGGTTCTTGTACCTGCCTTGCTGGGAATTCTTAATGACGTGGCACGTCCGATGACAGCCATGCGCCGTGCTGCACGGGCCCCTGACAAGGTTGTTCGTGGCGCGTTGGCCGGAACCGGCGTGATACTTGGGATCTGGTTTGCCTTGACGATGATCTGGCCCGCTGTCAACGGTGCACCGCTTGCCATGCTACAAAGCCTTTATCCCGGTGATGATGGCATTGCCGCATTGAAAATGGGGCTGGGCGCGTTTGTTGCCGGCGCTGTACCGATTGTGATTCTAAGCATTGCTGCCTCAGGTATACTCTATGGTCGCCTCACGAAATCGGCAGGTACTTAAACCGCAAGCAAGGCATATTCCAAAAGCTCAATGACCCGCGCGCTCATGGGCAGGTTGCCCTGGCGTATCTGATCGATGGGAAACCACCGGGCATCAAGTGCGTCGTCACCGGCCCTCGGCGTGCCCGAGCGATACTGACATGCGACCCCGACCAGCAGGTAATGGGACACGACCAGCCCATCTGGGGTTCGGCGCAGAAGGTCCAGATTGTTCAGATAATGTGACGGTTGCGCGATCACCGAGGTTTCTTCCAGCAATTCGCGTTGCGCCGCTTCCAATACGGTTTCACCCCATTCGACATGGCCACCGGGAAACCCCCACAGCCCGGCGTCGGGCTGCTTGCTGCGCTGAACCAGAAGAACCTGATCCTGATGCAGAACAACGGCCAGGGCACCGATTTTTGGCGATTGGGTCATGAATTCAGCCTGCGCTGCAACCCTGAATATCAACTGCGTGATTGGCGCCCAGAACTGTAATCCGGATATCAGACCGATCCAGCGCAAAGGGTGTACCCGATGCATTGATAATCTCGGCCTCGGCCACCAACGTATCGCCCTGCCGTTGCGCAACCGGCTGCGAAGCCCAGAGGGTGGGATTGCCGGGTTCGATCACAGCAACTTCATGACCACCTGCCGATGGCATGGTCACTCGTGCTTCGATACGCATACCATCTTTCGTTCGCGTCAGACGACACGTGGCACTGGACACGCGAGCTTCCTGCGCGGAATAGGGACGTTGCGCCAGTGCCGCGGCAATCGCGGGATGGCGCCCGGCATTGGCGTCGAGCGTGTGGTCAAAGCCCAGACGTTCCGGAATACAAACGTCTTTGCAGACGCCCAGATCCATTTCGCCCTGCAATCGGACCGGCTTGGCAGGGTTGCGCGGCGTAATCTCAATAGGAAGGACCAGTTGGTTCTTGTAACCGATCGACTGCAACCCGTTCTGATCAAAGACATCGGGGGCAGGCCATGTGATCTCAACCCGCCCGACATTGCTTGACCGTTTCCAGTTGATTTCCGGCGGGATGCCAGCGTCTCCGGGCGCGCGCCAGTAGGTTTTCCAACCATCCTCGAGCGTCAGCTTTAAGGCGGTAAGATAAGTGCCGTTTGCAGTCCGGCCACCATCCAGAACATCCAGCTGAACGACACCATCCAGACCCTGTGCGGCAACCGGGGCGGACAGATGCAGGCAAGCAAGTGCGGCGACAGCAGTGTGTTTCATCGACATCTTCATCCCTCTTAAATGCGCGGCGTTGGCCCGGATTCCAAGTCACGTTCTGTTCACTGGGATGATATCCGCCAAAATACCCGTTGTTCTCTTGCCAATAGACATGCTGCGGGGCCATTGTTGAGGTGTTCTGAGAAAGAGATGGCGGCCCATGGACCTGACCGGAAAACTGTTGATTGCGATGCCCGGTATGGGGGATCCGCGATTCGACCATTCGGTGGTGTATGTGTGCAGCCACGGCGACGATGGAGCCATGGGTTTGATTGTGAACAAGCCCTCGGACCTGCGGATAAAGACCTTGCTGGGTCAACTGAACATCGCCTGCCGTATTCCGATTGTCGGAGAGCGCCTTGTGCATTTCGGTGGGCCGGTCGAGATGTCGCGCGGCTTTGTCCTTCACAGCGCCGATTACGAGGCCAACCTGCATTCAATGCAGATTTCTGAGGACTTCAGCATGACGGCGACACTTGATGTGCTCGAGGATTTGGCGTCAGGCAGCGGGCCGCTGAACTCGATGCTGGCGCTGGGTTATTCCGGCTGGGGGCCCGGTCAGCTTGAGGATGAAATTGCCATGAACGGTTGGCTGACCACCGACGCGACACCCAAGCTTGTTTTCGATGTGCCCGATGATGCGAAATGGGAGGCAGCGTTGGCTACTTTGGGCGTGGACCCGCTGACCCTTTCTGCCAGCGCAGGGCGGGCCTGATCAGCTGTCGCGAGGTGCTGCAGCGCGCCGCAGCCGGTCATTGATTGCCGCCCCCAATGCCGTGCCTGGGATCGGAGAAACGGCAATCGGTCGCCCGGTTTCGTTCAGTTGATGCAGAAACGCAAACAGATTTGCCGCCGCTTCGGTCAGGTCGCCAATGGCGGACAAGTTCAGGTCGCACTCAACCTGTCCAAATCCCAGCAACACCTCGTCACCCTGACGGGTTCCGGCATTCAAACGGACCGGAGCATCCGGCGCATAATGCGATTGCAACTGGCCGGGGGCGGTCAGAAGGTCACCGGATTGATGCAGATGTAGGTGTGTTTTCAGCGTCTCTTCGATTTGCTCCAGCGCGATGCCACCTGGACGCAAAAGCGCGGGTTCCCCAGCCAGACCGATGATGGTGGATTCAAGCCCGACACCGCACGGCCCGTCATCCAGAACAGCCGCGATCTTGCCGCCAAGACCTGACCAGACATGACTTGCCTTGGTCGGACTGATCTGACCCGACGGGTTTGCAGATGGCGCAGCAACCGGGCCATCAAATTCGGCCAGCAGCGCGTGCGCTGTCGGATGTGCCGGAACGCGCACGGCCAGCGTGTCCAAACCTGCCGTCACTAGCGAAGAAATCCCGTGCCCTTCGCGCAAGGGCAAAACCAAGGTAAGCGGACCGGGCCAAAAGGCCTGCGCCAGATGCTCGGCCTGATTTGACCATAGCACATACCGTTGCGCCGCGGCGACCGATGCGACATGTGCGATCAGGGGGTTGAAACTGGGCCGCCCCTTGGCCTCGTAGATCGACGCCACCGCCTGCCCGTTGCGTGCATCGCCGCCCAGGCCATAGACCGTCTCGGTCGGGAAGGCGACCAGAAGGCCCTGTCGCAACATATCTGCAGCCCGCGCGATACCGCCGGGATCCGCCGTCAATTCCTGAGTGCCGGTTGAGATCATAACTGGTGACGCCGCGTTTTGGTTGCTTGAAACATAAGGGACAGTAGGTAATTGATCCAAGCTCATACGCTTACCGGCGCTTGCCCACAATTCCAAGCCTGCCGATATGTTCTGAATTGTTAGCCTTCGAGAGTGATCATGCCCTATCGCACCCCAATTTCAGATTACCAGTTCCTGCTGGACCATGTGGTCGGGTTCGACCAGGTCGCTGCGACGGATAAATTTGTTGATGCCAGCGGGGATGTGGTCAATGCGATCCTGACCGAAGCTGGAAAAATGTGCGAAGAGGTGATGGCCCCTCTGCAGCGCCCCGGTGATCTGGAACCTGCACGACTTGAAAATGGCGTGCTGCGAACTTCTCCGGGATATGCAGACGGTTGGAAGGCAATTGCCGAAGGTGGCTGGATCGGGATCAGTGGCAATCCTAAATACGGGGGGATGGGGCTGCCTATGACCATCACCACGGCGGTCAACGAGATGATGAGTGCTGCTTGCCTGTCGCTTCAACTTGCGCCGCTTATGTCTCAGGGCCAGATTGAGGCGTTGGAGTATCACGCCAGCGACGAATTGAAAGCGCTGTATCTGCCTAAGATGATGACGGGGGAATGGTCGGGCACCATGAACCTGACCGAAGCTCAGGCCGGATCGGATGTTGGCGCGCTGTCTGCGAAGGCTGAGCCGAACGGTGACGGGACATATTCGATCACCGGTCAAAAGATATTCATCTCGTGGGGCGATACCGATTTTACCGAGAATGTCTGCCATCTGGTACTGGCTCGCCTTCCCGATGGGGTGCCCGGCACCAAAGGGATTTCATTGTTCCTTGTCCCTAAATTCCTGCCTGACGCAAATGGTGACCCGGGCGCGGCCAATGATCTAAAAGTGGTTTCGCTGGAACACAAGATGGGTTTGCACGGATCGCCCACCTGCGTGATGCAATATGACAGAGCCAAAGGCTGGCTGGTGGGTGCCGAACATGGCGGTATGGCTGCCATGTTTACCATGATGAACAATGCGCGTCTTGGTGTGGGCGGACAGGGCGTGGGCGTGGCCGAAGGTGCATACCAGCACGCGTTGGCCTATGCCCTGGAACGGAAACAAGGCAAAACGCCGTCCGGGACGATCATCGATCATGCGGATGTGCGCCGCATGCTTTTGGATATGCGTGCTGATGTTTATGCCGCGCGCGCGATCCTGTTGGCCAATGCGGTTGCGATCGATATGGCAGAGGCCACTGGTGACGCCGATTGGGCTGCGCGGGCCGCGCTGTTGACGCCGATCAGCAAGGCGTTTGGTACTCAGACCGGGATGCGTGTGGCTGAAACCGGGGTCCAGGTGCATGGTGGCATGGGATATATTGAGGAAACCGGCGCGGCACAGTTCTATCGCGATGCGCGTGTCACCGCGATCTACGAGGGCACCAACGGTATTCAGGCGATGGACCTTGTTGCGCGGAAGATGATGGACGGGGGCGAGGCTGCTTCGAACTTGCTGGATGAGATCGAAGACCAGGCCGAACGCGCCCGTGCAATGCTGCCTGATCTGGCGGGTCCGGTCTGGGAAGCCACCGAAACACTGCGCGAGGCGACAGAGTGGCTGGTCGCACAGGACGATTTGAATAACCGCTTTGCAGGCGCAGTTGCTTATTTGCAGGCTTTTGCCCGGGTGCTGGGCGGGCATTATCACCTGACCGCAGCCCTTGCCGACCCAGAGGGACCGCGGGCGAAACTGGCGCGATATTATATCAACACCCTGTTGCCCGAACATTCGGGCCTTTTGGCGCGGGCGCAGAACGGGGCGGATGACCTTTTCGCGCTGAGCACGGACGAGTTTGCAGCCTGATGGATGGGGATCAAGTCTTGGGGATCAGATATCCGTGGGCTGAACCGCCCGCGCAGGGCGCAGCCACCAAGATTGCCCAAGGTGTTCTCTGGATGCGCCTGCCCCTGCCGATGGCGCTGGACCATGTAAACATATACGCTCTGGACGATGGCGACAGCTGGACCGTGATCGATACAGGGCTGTCCTCGAACAAGACGCGGCGCATCTGGGAAGCGTTGATGGCCGGGCCACTTGCAGGCAAGCCGATCAGAAGGGTTGTGGTGACTCACCATCATCCCGACCATGTTGGCAATGCCGGATGGTTTCAGACGGAACACGGCGCCGAGCTGGTGACAAGCCGCACCTCGTGGCTGTTTGCGCGGATGCTGACGCTGGATGTGCAGGAAACCTGGCCGCAAGAAACGCTGGAATTCTATCGCAGTGCGGGCATGGCATCCGAAGTTCTGAACAAACGGATGGCGGACCGGCCCTTTAATTTTGCCGACACGGTCTATCCCATGCCGCTGGGTTTTACCGGGATCAAGCAGGGTGACGTGATCCGTATGGGTGGACGTGACTGGGACGTTCATATGGGCAATGGCCATGCGCCGGAACACGCCACCTTCTGGAGCCGCGATGACAATCTGGTACTCAGCGGTGATCAGATCCTCAGTTCAATCAGTCCCAATCTGGGTGTCTATGCGACCGAACCCATGGCAGATCCGGTGTCAGGATGGATGGAGGCCTGTGAGAGGCTTCAGGTACTCGCCCGTCCCGATCATCTGGTTTTAGGCGGGCACAAATTGCCCTTCACCGGTCTGCCGTTGCGCATGAAGCAGTTGATTGACAACCACCATGGCGCGCTGGAACGGTTGCTGAATCATCTGGATCAGCCCAAATCTGCCGCTGACTGCTTTATGCCGCTGTTCAAACGTACAATCCAAGAGGGTGAGTATGGCCTTGCGCTGGTTGAGGCGGTTGCACATGTAAATCACCTCTACCACATTGGTGCAGTAACCCGGACGCAACGCGCGGATGGGGCATGGCTGTATCAGCGCAAAGGGTAGACGAATGCAGGACCAGATCGAAACCTCGGCCGAGGCCGCAGAAGCCGCAGCGTTGCCAAGGTGTTACGAGGTGCACGCTGATCCGAAAGCCGAATCCGGAACCAAAAAACTGCCAGAGACGTTGAAAAAACCGGTGGCCAGCAAAAGCCCCGCACAATGGGCCTACGAGCGGCTAATCCTGTATATCCAGAATTTCGAACAGACATTGGACGGCGATCATGAGGTCGCCATGGGTTTCACTGGCGGCGATGCAGGCGTGATGCGGATCGAGGGGATGGGTTATTTCGACCCCGACATGATAACCTTTTACGGGTCCGACGGGACCGGAGCCCGCACGCAACTGGTGCAACATGTCAGCCAGTTGAACGTGATGTTGCGTGCGCTTCCCAAATCGGTTGAAGACAAGCCAGCCAACCGCATCGGGTTCCGCCTGGCTGCGGACCTGAAAGACGGCTGACTTGCAATTCACGTTTGCGCGCCTTTGAATGAATGAATCAGTTCGGAGGCGACCGCGTGAACAGATATTTCCATGCCGTAACACATGCCTACGCGGGGGCTTGGGCCCGGCGTCGGGTTTTTGTGCCAATTTATATCGCTGTGCGATTACTGCTTGTTGCGCTGATTGCGCCAGGGGTGGCCCTGACGGTCAATCTGGCAGTCTCGCTGTCTGACCAGACGGCCTTGACGGATCAGGACATTGCCATGTTCCTGCTGTCTCCGGTCGGGTTTATCTCGTCTGTTGTAGTTCTGAGCCTGTTTCTGCTGGCCGAGGTCTTTGTGTTCTCGGTCATGGCCGGGTCGCTGCGTATGGGCGAACAAGATCCCTGGCGCGCTGGCAGTGCGGCGCTCGCGTTGATCCTGTCCCGTTTCCCGGCGTTGTTCGGATTTGCCGTGCGTTTCATCCTGCGTGTCCTGTTGCTTGCCCTGCCATTCGTGGCTGTCGCTGGCCTGATCGCTTGGTGGACGCTGACTGAATACGACATCAACTATTACCTGACCTTCCGCCCCCCCGCCTTCAAGGTGGCGGTTCTTCTGATCGGAGTGGTTGTTCTTGTACTGGCGTGGCTTTTGATCCGCCGTCTGTCAGCCTGGGCGCTGGCCCTGCATCTGGTCCTTTTCGAAGGCACTGCGCCCAGAGCGGCGTTTGCCCAAAGTGCGCAGAAGATGGAAGGCAAGCGCGGGCGGTTGAAGATCGAACTTGCCCTTTGGCTGGGGATGCGCCTTGTCATCGCCGCTTTGATTGCCGCAGTGGCCAGCCTTTTGTTTACTTTCGTACCCGTGCAGGACGGCAGCAACCTCAAGCTGGCCCTGACCTTCAGTTTTGTCGTCGCAGGGCTGTGGTCATTGGCGGGGCTGGTTCTGGCGGCAACGGCGCTGGGCGCGTTGGCCGTCTTGTTGGACGGGTTTTTCGATATTGACGCAAAAAAGATCGCCCACCCAGAACCCCGGAAAATTCGGGCGCCTGTATTTGTGACAGTGGGCGCATCCCTTGCCGCGTTGGTTATTGGCCTTTGGTCAGGTCAAAGTCTGCTGGAACGTGTGCAGGCCCCGGATCATGCCGAGGTCATTGGCCACCGGGGTGCAGCGGCCTTGCGGCCGGAAAACACGATGGCCTCGGTTCTGAAAGCCATCGAGGACGGCGCGGATTGGGTTGAAATCGACGTTCAGGAATCTGCGGATGATGTGATCATCGTGGCCCATGACAGCGATTTCATGAAGCTGGCGGGTGTTAACCTGAAGGTCTGGGATGCAACGATGGCGGATGTGGCAGATATCGACATCGGCAGCTGGTTTGATCCGGAATACGCCTCGGAACGAACGCCAACTCTGCGTGATGTGCTGGAGGCGGCCAAAGGCAAGTCCAGGGTTCTTATCGAACTGAAATACTATGGCCATGATATTGATCTGGAAAACCGGGTGATCAATCTGGTGGAAGAGTTGGAGATGCAGGACGAGGTCGCCACCATGTCGTTGAAATATCCGGCCGTCCAAAAGATGAAGAAACTGCGCCCGGACTGGCGTTCGGGTGTATTGGCGGCCACAGCCATTGGTGATCTGTCGGGGTTGGAGGGCGAGTTTGTCGCAATCAATGCAGGGATGGCAACTCCGGGCCTGATCCGAAAGGTTCACGATGCCGGTAAGGATATCTATGTCTGGACAGTGAACGATCCGCTGCAAATGTCCAAAATGGCGTCTATGGGCGTTGATGGTCTGATCACCGACCGCCCGGCCATGGCCAATGAGGTTCTGCGCGTGCGTGCCGAAATGGGACCAGCAGAGCGGCTGATGTTGTGGTTGGCCACGACTTTCGGATTGCAGGTCGACACCAAGGCGATGCGCGATGAAAGCCCTTAATCTTTCGCTGCTGTTGCTCGTTATTCCGCACGCCGCCTTGGCACAGGACTTGATGCGCCGGTTCGAAATGCCTGCCCATCGCGCCTTGATGGACCAGAGCGAAAGCGCCGAGCTGCAACCATTCGAAACAGACGGGTGTTCGGGTGGATTGTCCGCAAGCTGGCGCTGGGTGGCAAAGCAGTTCCCGCAGGTTGGCGAGCTTTTTGAAGAACGTCCGCCTTGGGAAAACTGTTGTGTGGTCCACGACCGGGCATATCACAATGCCGACGGCGCGGATTCGGCCGAGGAAAGCTATGACGCGCGTTTGGCGGCGGATGATGCCCTGCATGCCTGTGTTGCGGCGCATGGAGATCTGTATGCCGACGAATACGCGGATCGCTATGATATGGAACCTGACCAGATCCGCACCATTCACGCGATCACCGCGGATGCCATGTATGGGGCGGTTCGTTTCGGTGGCGGGCCGTGCAGCGGTCTGCCCTGGCGATGGGGGTTCGGTTATCCCGGATGCTCGGTCCTCAAGTAAGCGCGCCCTGCGCGCGAATGACGTGGTGACAGGCGTTTTGTTTTCCATTATCCAACAAGTCAAACACGCGAATTGGGATTCTGAGACTCATGGCTGAATACAAGCACGGCGAAATGAACATCGATGTTCAAACCAAAACTTTCAACGGTTTCATCAAAGCCACCACCTGGTGTGTGGTTGCAATCGCCTTGTTGTGCCTGTTCCTGGCAGTTTTCGCCTCGTAAGCAACTCGGGGGCGGCTTTGCTCAGGATATTGACTGCGTGCCTTGTGGCCGCAACGTTGGCTGGTTGCGCTGCATCACAGCGCCCGCAAGCGGATCAGACTGAAATTACGTCCCGCTCCTATCGCGATCCGGGGCCATCGACCCTGACCTTGTACACGATGATCAGCACCCGGACCGGTTCGGGCGCGCATACGTCGTTGATGATCAGCGGCAGCGAGCGGGTTATTTTCGACCCGGCAGGATCGTTCCGGGCGGATGTTGTACCGATCAAGAACGATGTGCTGTACGGTATTACCCCGAATGTCGAACGTGCGTATCGCAGCAGCCACGCCCGCGAAACACATTATGCGCGCATCCAGACGATCGAGGTCTCTCTGCAGCAAGCCGAAATCGCATTGCAACTGGCCAAGCAGATGGGCCCGGTGGCTGGTGCTTTCTGTGCGAACTCTACTTCGCAACTGTTGCAGCAGGTTCCGGGGTTCGAACAGATCACAACTACATTCTATCCGGTCAAACTGTCGGATCAGTTTGGAGCGTTGCAAGGTGTTCAAACGGCGGAATACCGTGAAAACGACGACGCGGACCTGCAAAAGGGACTGGCGTTCAACAATGCGCGCCTGAACCAGCTGGACGCGGCTTCATCCAACTAGATACAGCAATGTGTAAAGTGTTGCCGCCCCGGTAAAAATGGCCGCCAGCACGTTCTTGGTTAGAATGCCCACAGACAATGCAACCGCTGCGGCCGACATACGGGGTATATCCGGTTGTCCTTCGGTGGCCGCAGGCCAAACCACCAGCGGTGCGATCAGTGCGGGCAGGATGGCCACGGCTGTATATCGAAGGTGACGTAACAACCAGGGCGGCATTGGGCGATCACCGACGAGACCGATAAAGGTAAAGCGCAAAGCATAGCTGCCCACCGCAAGACCCACGATGATGATCCATATTGTTGTCTGATCGATCTGGTTCATGGCGTGTTCCGCTTTAGCATCAATTCCGCCTGCGCGCCGGCCGTCATCCCTGCCGCGCCTGCGATCAGCAGGCCCAGATTGAACGGCACACTCACGGTCAGCAGGGCAACGACAATGGCGACCAGGGCGGCGATGACATGGGCCAGCGTACGCATCATTGGCCCGATCATCGCCAGAAAGGTGATCGGCAGGGCAAAGTCCAGCGCCCAACTCTCTGGGATCTGAGCGCCCAGCACGGCACCCAGACAGGTTCCCAGAACCCACAGCGGTGTGATCGGAGTGACCGAACCCAGGAAATAGGCCATTCGCTGGGGGATCGTTAGATCAGGCTCTTTTTCGAACTGCACGATTGAACAGGCGTAAGACTGATCCACGATCAGGTAAGCCGCACATGCTCTTTGCCACAAGGGGGCGGCACCCAAGAACGGCGTCAGCGATGCGGAATACATCGCAACCCGCAGGTTCACTGCCAGCGCCGAAATCAAAACGATGATTGTAGGCGTTTCATCCTGCAGAAGTTGCAGAGCTGTGAACTGCGCCGCGCCTGCAAAAACGGTGACGGAGAAGGCAATGGTCTGCACGATATTCAGCCCGGCTTCTGTCGCGAAGACACCAAACAACAGGCCAAAAGGCACAGCCACGAAGACAAACGGCGTGCCGTCGCGAAAACCTTTCCAGAAGTAAGACTTGGATGTGGCAGAGGCCATGGCTAAATCCTATGGTGACGCCAGCAGCAGTATCGGTCTTGTGGAGGGGTTGCAATTGGTCACCGAAACCGACGTGTCAGACTATGTAATCGCTCCTGATCCGGGCGCGGCCCGCTTGACCCGTGCCGTCGAGGGGGTGGACCAGAATGGCGAGGTCAGTCAGATTTCAGTGGTTGAAGAGCGCCCACTGACGATCTTCCTCAACGCGCAGGAAATTGTGACGGCGATGACGATTGGCGACTATCCCGAATATCTGGCGCTGGGTTTCCTGCGAAATCAGGGCATGTTGCTGGCCGATGATGAGATTACCCGTGTCGATTACGATGATGATCTTGAAACCGTTGTTGTCCGCACCGCACGCGCGACTTCGTACGAGGACAAGCTGAAGAAAAAGACGCGCACCAGTGGCTGCGCTGTGGGAACGGTGTTCGGGGACATGATGGAGGGTCTTGAGGGCGTTCAGCTGCCGCAAGTGCAGGTGCGTACCTCGTGGCTTTACGAACTGGCGGCCAAGATCAATCGCACCCCGTCGCTTTATCTTGAGGCCGGGGCAATTCATGGGACTGTATTGTGCCGCGAAAACCGTCCGCTGGTTTATATGGAAGACGTGGGTCGCCATAATGCCGTCGACAAGATCGCAGGCTGGATGCTTTCCGAGGGGGCGACGGCGGAGGACAAGATCCTCTATACCACCGGTCGCCTGACATCCGAGATGGTGATCAAAACGGCGATGATGGGTATTCCTGTGTTGGCGTCCCGTTCCGGCTTTACCGCCTGGGGTGTCGAGATCGCGCGTGGGGTCGGCCTTACGCTGATCGGCCGGATGCGCGGACAGCGCTTTGTTTGTCTTTCCGGTGAGGAACGGTTGGTTCGCGATCTGGACCCGTCGACGGTTATGGCCGAAGACAGGAAACACCGGCGGAAGAGTAGCCAATGAGTGATGAAAACAAAAAACCTCTCGGCGTCATCCTCGCAGGCGGGCAGGCCACCCGGATGGGCGGTGGTGACAAAGGTTTATTGCAGATTGGCGGGCGGAGCCTGCTGTCCCATGTGGTTGATCGGCTGTCTCCTCAAGTCGATGGTTTGGCCCTGAATGCAAATGGCGACCCCAAGCGTTTCAGCGATTTGACGCTACCCGTTCTGCCTGACACGATTGAAGGCTTCGCTGGCCCTTTGGCCGGTGTTCTGGCGGGGCTCGACTGGGCGGCAGATCAGGGGGCCGACAGTATCGTAACGGCTGCCGCAGATACACCGTTCTTCCCGCGTGATTTGGTGGCGCGCCTGCAAGAGGCGGCAGAGGGGCAGGTGCATCCTCTGGTCTTGGCCACTACTCCGCGAACGGGCGACGAAGCGCTGAAATCCGGAGGGGGCAGGCGGGTTAACCGGCACCCGACATTTGGGCTCTGGCCTGTGGCTCTACGCGATGATCTGCGGGCGGCTCTGACGGACGGGTTGCGCAAGGTCGTGCTGTGGACTGATAAACATGACGGACGCGAGGCTATGTTCCAGGCTGACCCGTTTGATCCGTTCTTCAACGTCAATACACCTGACGATTTGGACCGCGCCCGGACACTGTTGGAGCAGGTATGAGAGTCTACGGTGTCATTGGCTGGAAAAACGCAGGCAAAACCGGGCTGATGGAACGGCTGGTGACCGAGATCACGGGGCGGGGTTTTACCGTCTCAACTGTCAAACATGCGCATCACGGCGTCGATGTGGACCAGCCGGGCACGGACAGTCATCGCCACCGCGTTGCTGGTGCCAGCGAGGTGTTGCTTGCGTCGGGGCAGCGCGTTGCCTTGATGCAAGAGCTGCGCGGTGCGCCCGAGCCAACTTTGGCCGAATTGCTGGCGCGGCTTTCCCCGGTTGATCTGGTGCTGGTCGAAGGCTTCAAGCGGGAAGGCCACCCAAAGATCGAAGCGTTTCGCGCCGAGGCGGGAAACCCTTTGATCGCGATTGAAAACGATACCGTTCGAGCCGTTGCCAGCGACACGGCGCTGGAACTGGATTGCCCGGTTTTCGACTTGAAAGATACTGTCAGGATCGCGGACTTCATATTGGATGAGGTCGGTTTGTGACCCTGTTCCAGACCTTTGCCATGGTGGACTGGTCTGGTGGAAATGACACCGGACCAACACCGCGCAAAGACGCGATCTGGGTCTGTATTGCGTGTGAAGGGCGGGCACAGGGACCTGAATACCTACGCAACCGGGCGCTTGCCGAGGCGTGGCTGGATGCCCTGATCCACACCGAACTGAAAGCAGGCCGACGCCTATTTCTGGGGTTTGACTTCCCTTTTGGATACCCGAAGGGTTTTGCCCGCGCGATGACCGGAACGGATGACCCCTTGGTCTTGTGGAATTGGTTCGAACAGCATGTCGAGGACGGTCCGAAAACGAACAATCGTTTCGACTTGGCAGGCCGGATCAATCGACAATTCGGAGGAAGAGGCCCATTTTGGATGAATGGCCTTGGGCGCGAAATTGATGGCTTGCCGCGAACCAAGACGGGCTATTCCAATCCGTTTTCCGACCGTCGTGCGGTTGAAGCCTCGGCAAAAGGCAGTTTCACCTGCTGGCAGATGGCGGGTGCAGGCGCGGTCGGTGGGCAGGTGATGATGGGGCTTCCAGTCCTAAGCAGGCTCCGCCATCGCTTTGCCGGACAAGTCGCGGTCTGGCCGTTCGAGCCGTTGGATAAACCCGTCGCCTTTGTGGAGATCTGGCCGTCGCTCACCTTGGGAGCGCAACCAGATGGGCGGATCAAGGATGCTTGGCAAGTCGAACAGGTCGCCTTGACTCTGTCGCGTTTGACAGAGCAGGAGTTGAATGCGCAATTAGATGTTTCTGCGGCAGAGGAAGGCTGGATATTGGGTGTTACACAGAACAAGCCGAACATAGCCCCGCCACCGTTGCGCAACGATTGTTTTGCGCTGCCAGCGGGTGTGGAGTGGACGCCGGTTGATGACGCCTTGGCCTATTTGCGCGACAGGTTGCATCCGATTACCTCGGTTGACACGGTCGCGCTGAATAAGGCGAGTGGGCGCATTCTGGCAGAAGATGTTACAGCCCAACGTTCCAACCCGCCGCAACCGAATACAGCCGTGGATGGGTTCGGGTTCGCTGGTCCGGTTTCAGATGGGCCACAGATCCTGCCGCTGGTCGATGGGCGCGCAGCAGCCGGTATCCCGTTTGAAGGTGACGTTCCCGTGGGCCAGGCATTGCGCGTTCTGACGGGTGCGGCGCTGCCTGACGGGGTGGATACGGTTATTCTGGAAGAAGATGTCACAGTTAAAGACGGGCATATCGCGTTCCATGGTCCGCTGAAAAAGGGGGCGAATACCAGGCAAGCGGGCGAGGATGTGGCCGCAGGCGATCTGGCCCTGCCTACAGGACGCCGATTGACACCGGCTGATCTTGCGCTGCTCACCGCTTTGGGCATTGCCGAGGTGAATGTGCGCAAGCCGCTGCGTGTCGCCGTGATATCGACCGGTGATGAACTGGTCGACGCCGGAGCGCGCGCCGGACCGGGTAAGATATTCGACGCCAACCGCCCGATGCTTTTGTCTCTGGTCGAAAGGCTGGGATTTGTGCCTGTGGATATGGGGCGTGTTTCAGATGATCGGGACGCCCTGCAGGAACGGCTGGATCAGGCTGCGGAACAGGCAGATGTGATACTGACGAGTGGTGGCGCATCTGCTGGTGACGAAGACCACGTATCTGCCTTGCTGCGCCAGGCGGGGGCGATGCAACACTGGCGGATCGCCTTGAAACCCGGTCGCCCTCTGGCTTTGGGGTTGTGGTCCGGAACCCCTGTCTTTGGACTGCCCGGCAATCCCGTTGCCGCCTTGGTCTGCACCTTGATCTTTGCGCGACCGGCGCTGGGCCTGATGTCTGGCGAAGGCTGGATCGAACCGCAAGGATTCGAAGTTCCCGCGGCCTTTGAAAAGCGCAAGAAACCGGGCCGCCGCGAATACCTGCGCGCGCGCATGCGGGAAGGCCGGGTTGAAGTCTTCAAGTCAGAAGGATCGGGCCGGATCAGCGGGCTCAGCTGGGCCGAAGGGCTGGTCGAAATTGAAGATGGCGCCCGGCATATCCAACCCGGTGATATGGTTCGGTTTATCCCGTATGGCAGTTTTGGGTTGTGAAAATTACAGTCTCACGCGGTTTTTCTGATGCGGAACGCCCACTGGTGGCGATCCTGTTCTGGCAGGCATTTTCGGCGAAACTGAATAAAGTCATGGGCCCGGATGAAAAGGGGCTGGCTTTCTTCGAAACTTCGTTGAACCCGGATTATGCGCTGGTTGCACGGGACAAGGAAGACCGGGTTTTGGGGCTTGCAGGTTTCAAGACACGCGATGGTGCATTGGCCGGAGGCAGAATGTCAGACCTAGCAAAGGTCTATGGCTGGTTTGGGGCCATTTGGCGCGCCCTCATCCTCAGCATTTTGGAGCGCGAACTGAAACCCGGCGTGTTTCAGATGGATGGCATATTTGTGGCCGCGGGCTCGCGTGGCAAAGGTGTTGGTACGGCCTTGCTGGATGCCGTTAAGCGTGAGGCGCGGAAACAAAACATGTCAGTCGTTCAGCTTGACGTTATCGACACAAACCCCCGCGCCCGCGCTTTATATGAGCGCGAAGGATTTCGGCCTGTGGGTGAAGAAAAAACCGGACCTTTAAGTTACGTGTTTGGTTTCAGCAGCGCGACCAAGATGTCTTGGGTCGTCAAATCGGACTAATCAAACGTCCCGGCCACGCGCCCCAGCAACATGAACGCCCGCGCCGTGCGGGTCTCACCCAAAGCGCTCAGTTCTGCATCGCTTGCGGTGGGCTCGAATTCGGCCATCATCTTGTCGAAGCGGCGGAGAAAATGGTGGGCGGCGTCGCGGAAAATCGGATCCTGTTTCATCCGCGCAGCTGTCAGTGCCAGCGAGGACCTGTCCCGTACACCCCCCAGCGCGGCAACGGCGCGACCCCGCGCGCCCTGCGCGAACTGGCGCCAGATTTCGGGCCGGGCCATGTCAGGGCGCAAGTCGTCCATATAGATGCCTTCCTGGCTGAGCAGTGTAAGAACATCCTGCGAGGCTTGCACGATCTGTGCCGTCTTGCGGTCTTTCAGCGCCACGCGCAGGGCGTTGAACCCTTCGGTGTCATTCTGAGTTTCCGGAAAATTCAAGGCGCGGATAAAGATATCGGTGCTCAGCGGTGGCGCAATTTCTTCGGCAGATGTGCCGAGTTCAAGCGAGGTCTGAGCACCCGCAACGAGTGGTTTTGCCGGGGCATAAGGGGGCGTTGTGCGCTTGGTCGAAAATGTTGCCAGCGTGCTTTCGGTTTTCCGCGTCGCGGCTGCGATCTCATCCAGTTTCTTGGCCACTGCCGGTTCGTAGGTGCTGGATGCGCGCTGCTGCTGCGCCACATAAGCCTGACGGATCGCGTCAATCGCAGTTTGCAGCCGCGCGCTTTCCTCGCGCATCACGCGGCTGGCACGCATGGCAGTGGCCGCGACCCAGATCATCGCCACAGGCATGAAAACGGCCAGAAAGGTGACAACAAAACCACCGCTTTGCGCCTTATCTGGCAACACCAGAAAAACAACCGACACCACCAGCCAAATCAGGCTGAGCACCAGTGCGGCAATCTCAATCTCGGTGACAGACGATGCCTTTGGGCGGTCATAGATGCCCAGCGAAGTCGGTCTTTCAGTTTCCGGGTCAGGTTTGGGCCCCGACATTACATGCGCTCCGGTCAGGCGTACTTGATACTCAGAATTTCATAAGAACGCACGCCGCCAGGGGTGCGCACCTCGACACTGTCACCTTCGTCCTTGCCGATCAGGGCGCGGGCGATGGGGGATTTGATATTCAAAAGGCCGGCTTCGATATTGGCTTCATATTCACCGACGATTTGCCACGTCTTTTCTTCGTCGGTATCCTCGTCAACCAAAGTAACCTTTGCGCCAAATTTGACTGCGCCGGACAGTTTTGTTGGATCAATTACATCCGCCAGCGACAGGATACCTTCCAGTTCTTTAATGCGGCCTTCGATAAACCCCTGCTTTTCGCGGGCTGAATGGTATTCGGCATTTTCTTTCAGGTCGCCAAGTTCACGCGCCGATGCGATGGCTTCGATGATCGCAGGGCGTTCAACGGATTTGAGGTTCTTCAGCTCAGCTGCGAGTGCGGCATTGCCCGCAGGCGTCATAGGGATCTTTTCCATACTCTCTACGTCCACGCATAAACTGACTCGCCCCGCCGCACAGAAGCGTCGGGGCGAGTCCTAGGTTGACGATTACCTGACCCAAATACCACGTGAATTGCAAGAGGTGTCAGCAGGTGCAGCGATCAATTCGCAACATCGTGCCGTCTGGATTGTTTCGGGTGTGGCCTGTGGCGATGGTCCGGTTGCCCGCCCTTGCACCATCGCCTCGAAGGCGTGCAGAGCCACAGCATCTCAATCATATTGAACCACTTCAAACTCGATGCCGTTGTCATCCCTGAAATAGAACCGACGCCCTGGTTCGTAATCGGCATGATTATGGGGTTCGAACCCCGCCTTGCGCACCTTGACCTCGGTTGCGTCGATATCTTCGACCAGAACACCAACATGGTTCAGCCCGCCGACGACATCGTAGCTGCTTTCGACCAATGGTTTCGGCGCATCGGGTTTGTAAAGCGCAAGATAGGTGTGGGCCGATCCGACATGCACTGTATATCCGCCTGATATTGCGGGTCCTTCCCACCGTGTTTTCCAGCCAAAGACCTGCTGCATCCAGGCGGCCGAGGCCTGTGGGTCGCTGACAGTGAAATTGGTATGCTCAAGCGTTGCCATCATGGGATCTCCTTTTTGGCTTGTTTCGACTCACCGTAATTTCTAAACCTAACTTTAGGTCAAGGTATTTCTTCGAGGGTGACATGGCTGTTTCAGAAGGGTTGGCAATCGGGGCATTGGCCCGACGTACGGGGTTGGCCGTTTCAGCGATACGGTATTACGAAGCACAGGGTTTGATTGCGCCCTGGCGCAATGCGGGTGGGCAGCGACGTTACCAGCGGGCAGATATCCGGCGGCTGAGCTTTGTCATGATCGCGCAGCAGTTCGGCCTGACCTTACCTGAAATTCGCGAGGTCTTGTCGGGCTTGCCGGGAAAGCGAACACCGACACCACAGGATTGGAAAGCCATAAGCGTGCGGTTGCGCACTCATCTGGACCAGCGAATCGATATCCTGATGCGATTGCGCGACAATCTGGACGGCTGCATCGGATGCGGATGCCTCAGCTTGCCGAAATGCAAGCTTTATAACCCCGATGACAGGGCAAAATCCCATGGTAGCGGTCCCAGATACCTGATGGGTGATGCACCAGAGGACTGATGTGTCGAATAGCGCCCTTGTTACGCCGTGTTTCGATTGACCAAAGTCTTTCTGACCATGTAATCAGCCGTGAAACAAAATTGCGCAGATCCTGCAGTGACAGCGCCAATTCGGAAAGTAAGCTAGGGAGCCCGCGATGGCCGAGATTGAACGCGAAGCAATGGAATATGACGTGGTGATCGTAGGCGCAGGTCCTGCGGGCCTGTCGGCGGCCATTCGACTGAAACAGTTGGACGCGGATCTGAATGTTGTCGTGTTGGAAAAAGGCTCAGAAGTGGGCGCTCATATCCTGTCTGGCGCAGTTCTCGATCCCTGCGGGCTGGACGCTTTGATCCCGGATTGGAAGGCAAAAGGTGCTCCGCTGAACGTGCCGGTGCATGAAGACAATTTCTACATGCTGGGTGAGGCAGGCAAAATCCGAATCCCCAACTTCCCGATGCCGCCACTGATGAACAACCATGGCAACTATATCGTGTCGATGGGCAATGTCTGCCGCTGGATGGCTGAACAGGCCGAGGAACTGGGCGTGGAAATCTTCCCCGGCATGGCCTGTTCCGAGCTGGTTTACGGCGACAATGGCGAAGTCAAAGGCGTCGTGGCCGGCGTCTTTGGTCTGGAAGCGGATGGCTCTTATGGCCCCAATACTGAGCCGGGCATGGAACTGCACGGCAAATACGTCTTCCTGTCGGAAGGTGTGCGCGGCTCACTGTCCAAGGAAGTCATCGCCAAATATGACCTGTCTGTCGGCAAAGAGCCGCAGAAATACGGCGTCGGCATGAAAGAGATCTGGGAGATTGACCCGGCCAAGCACAAGGAAGGTACGGTCACGCACACAATGGGCTGGCCTCTGGGCGGCAACGCAGGCGGCGGATCGTTCATCTACCATCTTGAAAACAATCAGGTCTATGTCGGCTTTGTGGTTCACCTGAACTACAAGAACCCGCACCTGTACCCCTATATGGAATTCCAGCGCTTCAAGCATCACCCGATGGTGGCCGAGCTGCTGAAAGGCGGCAAGCGCGTGGCATACGGTGCCCGTGCGATCACCGAGGGTGGTCTTCAGTCGATGCCCAAGCTGGTGGCGCCGGGCGTAGCGCTGCTGGGCTGTTCAGCGGGCATGGTCAACGTGCCGCGCATCAAGGGCAACCACAATGCGATGCTATCGGGCAAGGCTGCCGCCGAGGCCGCCTATGACGCGATCAAGGCTGACCGTTCGGGCGATGAGCTGACCGCTTACGAGGCCGACGTTCGCAATGGCGCGATTGGCAAGGACCTGAAGAAGGTGCGCAACGTCAAGCCGATGTGGTCCAAGTGGGGCATGATCCCCTCGCTGGTGCTGGGTGGCCTGGACATGTGGACCAACACATTGGGCTTTTCGTTCTTTGGTACGCTGGGACACGGCAAGAACGATGCCCAGTCGACTGAGGAAGCCAGCAAGCACAAGCCGATCGATTATCCCAAGCCCGATGGGACGCTGTCCTTTGACCGTCTGACCAACGTGTCCTTTGCGGCAACCAATCACGAGGAGAGCCAGCCCTGCCACCTGCGCCTGACGGACCCGGATATCCCGGTCAAGGTCAACCTGCCCAAGTTCGACGAACCGGCGCAGCGCTATTGCCCGGCAGGCGTGTACGAAATGGTCGAGGATGACAACGGTCCGCGATTCGTCATCAACTTCCAGAACTGCGTTCACTGCAAAACCTGCGACATCAAGGATCCAAGCCAGAATATCACCTGGACCACGCCGCAGGGTGGCGACGGACCAAACTATCCGAACATGTAAGCAAAAAACCGGCAATGGCAGGGTCGTGAAGGCTCTGCCATTGCCTCTTGCCGACCGAAGCCCTAGCTTAACCGTCAGTCAACGATAGCAAGGCAGGATTTCGGTGGTTTCCCTGGTTCGTCGCGCGGCATTGTCCGTGCTGCTCATGTCGTCGGTCGCAGTTCCGGCCTTTTCAGAATCGGGTGCCGGTTCTTATCTGGCCGGGCGTCAGGCGATCTACGAAAGCGACTATTCTGCGGCGGAAAGATACTACGCCCAGGCTCTCAGGTTTGATCCGGAAAACGCGCTGCTCTTGGAAAGCGTTGTTGTCGCCCGCCTTGCGCTGGGGGAAATTGCCCGTGCTTTGCCTGTTGCAAAGCAGATCGAGGAAGCCAACATTCCCAGCCAGGCCGCGCGCATGGCGATTTCGGCCAATTTGATCGCAGACGGCAAGTTTGACGAACTTCTGGCGCGTGACCCTGAAACGCAGGGGATCGGTCCTTTGGTTGATGGGCTGATGATCGCATGGGCCCATCTGGGGCAAGGTGAAATGACAAAGGCCATGGATCAGTTCGATGCCGTGGCAACGCAGGAAGGCCTCAGGGAATTTGCGCTGTATCACAAAGCCATGGCACTGGCCTCTATCGGCGATTTCGAAGGTGCCGAGGTGATTTTTGCGGATAACAACGGCGCGGTTGCGCGGTTCTCGCGTCGGGCCGCGCTGGCCCGTACAGAGGTGCTGTCACAGCTGGATCGCAACGAAGACGCCATACAGTTTCTGGACGATGTGTTTGTTTCCGGTAGCGATCCGACCATTGAAGCCTATACCGGCCAATTGACTGCGGGCGAGACGCTTCCGTTCACTCACGCGGGCTCTGCGCTGGATGGAATGGCGGAAATATTCTTTACCGTTGGTGCCGCATTGAACAGCGAGGCTTCGGCTGACTACGTCCTGCTTTACGCACGACTGGCGAGTTTTCTGCGCCCTGACCACGTGGACGCCATTCTGCTGAGCGCGGAATTGCTGGACAAGCTGCAACAGTATGATCTGGCTGTTGCCGCCTATCGCATGGTCCCGGCCGGCAGCAATGACCACCATGCCGCAGAACTTGGGCGGGCCGAAATCCTGGACAAGTCCGGAAAAACCGATGCGGCCATTGAAGTTCTGCAAAACCTGGCGCTGCAAAATCCTGATTTGCCCAGCGTCCATGTTTCTCTGGCAGATCTTCAACGTCGTCAGGAAAACTATGCGGCTGCGGTTGCCTCTTATGACACTGCGATTGGTTTGACGGACAGTCAGGCAGGCGGGAATTGGTTCCTGCACTACGCGCGCGGTATAAGCCACGAGCGGCTGAAGCAGTGGGATCAGGCTGAAACCGATTTCCGCCGGGCGCTGGAGTTGAATCCGGATCAGCCGCAGGTGCTGAACTATCTGGGCTATTCTTTGGTAGAACGGAAAGAAAAGCTGGATGAAGCGCTGGACATGATCCAGCGCGCGGTCGAGGCCCGCCCGGATAGTGGCTACATCGTGGATAGTCTGGGTTGGGTTTTGTTCCGTCTGGGTCGTTACGAAGAAGCGGTCGAGCATATGGAGCGCGCGGTCGAGCTGATGCCCGTTGATCCGGTCGTCAATGATCATCTGGGGGACGTCTATTGGGCTGTTGGACGAGCGCGTGAGGCCGAGTTCCAGTGGAAACGGGCTCTGTCCTTCGTTGACCCCGAAGACACGGATGGCGAGGCTGACCCGGATCGCATTCGACGCAAGATCGAAATCGGACTAAGCGCCGTTCTGGCCGAAGAAGGTGCGGAACCTTTGAAAGTCGCAAATGGAAATTAAGGCGTTTGCGCCCGCCAAGATCAACCTGACCCTCCATGTGACCGGACGTCGTAAGGACGGTTATCACCTGTTGGATTCGCTAGTGGTTTTTGCTGATCTGGGCGATCAGTTGACATTCACACCCGGCCCCGAGCTGTCTATGGACGTGATTGGGGAGTTTGCTGAAGGCGTGCCCACGGACAACCGTAATCTGGTCTGGAAAGCGGCCGAAGGCGTCGGCTGGACCGGGCATGTAGACCTGATCAAGTCGCTGCCCCACGGCGCAGGTATAGGGGGTGGGTCATCGGATGCGGCCGCCACGCTTTGGACATTGGCAGGGCAGGGATGTGACGTCCCGCCTGACTTGCCGTTGTCACTGGGGGCAGATGTGCCCGTTTGCCTGGAAAGCCGGGCGATCAGAATGCAAGGCATTGGCGATCGTTTGGCGGCGGTGAACCTTCCGCACTTACCCGCCCTTTTGGTCAACCCGAATGTGCCGGTGCCGACAGATGCCGTATTCAACGCATTGTCGTCCAGAGACAATCCGCCGATGCCTGAGTTAGTCCCAGATTTTGTAGACGCTGAAGTCTGTGCCCTGTGGCTGCGTGATCAACGCAATGACCTGCAGGTACCTGCCATGGGCGTTGCACCTGAGATCGAGCAGGTTCTGGACGAGTTGAACATGACCAATCGTGCCCTTGTAACGCGCATGTCGGGCTCCGGCTCGACCTGTTATGCGCTGTACCCCACAATGAAAGACGCGCATTTCGCGGCCTATGAGATCGGTGCGGCGCATCCTGATTGGTGGTGCCGCGCGACGCAGCTTAACTAAGGCGCGAGACCACGTAATCGGCCAGTTCGCGCAGCAGGCTGCGAATTTCTTGATCAGGTAGAACATCCAAAGATGCCTTTGCCTTGTTCGCCCAGCCCAATGCGTCCTGCCGGGTTTCTTCCAGCGTTGCGTATTTGTCCATCAGGCCCAGCGCATGATCCAGATCGCCTTCCTGTTGGCGGCCCTTTTCGATCGTACGCTCCCAGAACGCGCGTTCTTCGGGCGTGGCCTGTGCAACTGCCTTGATGACAGGCAGGGTCAGCTTTCGTTCGCGGAAATCATCGCCCACATTTTTGCCGGTTGTCTTGCTGTCACCCTGATAATCCAGCAGGTCGTCCGCAATCTGGAATGCGATCCCCAATGCGTCACCATAATCGAACAGAGCTTTGATCTGTTCTTCCGATGCACCGGCGATCACGCCACCCACCTCGGTCGCAGCTGAAAACAAAGCTGCTGTCTTGCCGCGCACGACCTGTAGGTAAACGCATTCATCTGTACGCAGGTCAGTTGCAGCGGTCATTTGCAGCACCTCGCCTTCGGCGATGGTTGCTGAGGCATTGGCCAAGATATCCAGAACCCGCAGCGAACCCGTTTCGACCATCAATTGGAAGCTGCGGGAAAACAGGTAATCACCGACCAGCACGCTGGATTTGTTGTCCCAAAGTAGATTTGCGGTCGGGCGTCCGCGCCGTTGGGCGCTCTCATCCACAACGTCGTCGTGCAGAAGGGTGGCGGTGTGGATGAACTCGACCGTGGCAGCAAGGCGCACGTGGTGCTCACCTGAATAGCGAAACAGCCGCGCCGCTGCCAATGTCAGCATTGGGCGCAGGCGCTTTCCGCCCGCCTCGACCAGGTGCTGGGTCACTTCGGGGATACGTGGGGCATGGTCCGACGCCATCCGGGCGCGGATCAACGTGTTCACAGCCTCCATTTCACCCGCCAGAATTTCAGCGAGGCGCTCATGCGGTTTTGAGATCATGCCGACGGTCATCACACTCCTGATACAAGGCTCGACTTCCGCCCCGCCTTGCCCTTACATCCATCCCCATGAAAGAACTATTGCGCAGTACCGATCCGACGATCCTGGCCTTTGCATCCGCTCTCCTTGAAGGCGAGGATATAGACTGCTTTCAGATGGACGTAAATATGAGCATCCTCGAAGGTGGGATCGGGATCTTTCCCCGCCGACTGATGGTTCGCGCCGAAGACCTGACCCGTGCCGAACGTGTGATGCGCGACAATGAAATTCCGCTGGGCCGATGAACCGGTTTTCCGATAGTGAACTCAGCTGCAATGATTTCCTGGGGGGCAGGATCCGGTTGCTGCAACCTCAGTCGGGTTATCGTGCCGGGGTCGATCCGGTATTGCTTGCCGCATCCGTTCCGGTCAGGGCAGGTCAGTCTGTGTTGGAGCTGGGGTGCGGTGCCGGTGCCGCCATTCTTTGCTTGTCCTCACGAGTGCCAGGTTTGCACGTGACAGGTATCGAGCTCCAGCCCGCCTATGCGGAATTGGCCCGTAGAAATGCGGAAATCAACGGGATAGAGCTGGAAGTTGTCGAAGCTGACCTGACCGCTTTGCCCGAGGCGCTTCGGCAGCGCCAGTTCGATCACGTCATTGCGAATCCGCCCTATTATCGGGCGGGGGCGCATAGCCCTGCAAAGGATGCTGGAAGAAGTGTGGCCCTGAGCGAAGACACCCAGTTGGCCGACTGGATTGCAGTGGCTGCCAGACGCCTTGCGCAAAACGGGTACCTGCACATGATCCAGAAAGCCGATCGACTGCCCGACATGCTGGCAGCGTGCCAAGGGAGATTGGGATCGGTAGAGTTGTTGCCGCTAAGCCCACGGACAGGGCGAGAGGCTGAACTGATCATTCTGCGCGCCCGCAAAGGAGGGCGTGCGGCATTTCGCCTCCACCCACCTTTGATTCTGCACGCGGGTGAACGTCACAAAAAAGACGGCGAAAGCTATACGGATGCGGTTTCGGCTGTGCTTCGGAAGGCCGTTGCCCTGCCCGGGTTCTGACGACGACCGGCAATGTCCAGCCGATTTTGTCGGATTTGCTTCAGATTCTGTGCGTCTGCAGCGTGACAGGGTGGAAACGATGTGATCAACTTCTTACGTGACATACAGACACGTATAAAAGGAGGATCGCAATGAGCGTGAGCGCACATCTGACAGAACTGAAGAAAAAGCATGAATCTCTCGGTCTAGAAGTAGAACAAGCCCAACGCTCGCCAGGCATCGATGATCTCCACATAGCCCAGCTGAAGAAACAGAAGCTCAAGCTGAAGGAAGAGATCGAGCGACTGTCTGCTTAAGATTTCAAACTGGAACGGGCCGCGATCAAGGCCCCGCCGGTAATCAGAGAAGCCGCGATCGCCAGCCCCCAGGATGGGGCAGCGATCCCGGCCATCACCAAAGCAAGTGTCGACAATAGCGGGGCCGCGTAAGATGAGGTCCCGAGCATTTGAATATCACCCTGCTTCACCCCGATATCCCAGACGTAAAAGGCCAGCCCAACGGGCCCAAGGCCAAGTGCCAGTACAGAAACCCACCCTAGTGTCGAGTCGGGCAGCACGGTGTCTTCCATGGCCAGATGCAGCAGACCCGAAGCCAACGCAGCCATCAGACAAAAGACCGCAACCGAACTGGTCGGTGTATCGCCCAATCTGCGTGACAGAACTGAATAGCCTGACCATGTCATCGCGCAAAGCAGGGCCAATGTGTATCCTGGCAGATGTTGCGCCTGAAAACCTGCGCTCCCGCCTCCGGTGATGATCAAAGCAGCCCCAGCAAAGCCAAGGCAAGCCCCAATCAAGTGACCAGCGCGAAGCTGCTCGCCCGGTAGCAGGCCGGAAAACAGAACGATAAGAAGGGGCCAGAGATAGGCAATCAGTCCGGCCTCGGCCGCGGGGGCCATGCGTAGGGCTGAAAAATACAATGCGTGGTACCCGAACAGGCCCAATGAACCGAACAGGTAGGTCGTCCAAGGGATCTGTTTCAACCCGCTGAACCCACCGGTTGCGGCTGTCCAGATCAACCCAAGTGTACCACCAATCGAAAAGCAGATCGTGTTCAGCAGCAAAGGCGGTGTAGGTGCAGAGCCGACGGTCAAAAGCGCCAGCAAAGCCCATAATAGTACGGCCCCAAAACCGATGGCTGTTGCGCGCGTTTTGGTCATGATCCGGAAACCTCTTCGATCGGAATAATGTCGAACTCATCCGAAATATGCGCGGTCTTTTCAATCTCGGTCAGGAACCAATCCCGAAATGCTGCGATCTGAGGACGTTTCTCGGCCCCCGGAAGGCACAGGAATCGGAACCGGCCCTGCGTTTCCAGCGCGACCTTGAAGGGGGCAACCAGCCGACCTTCGGTCAAGTCCTTGAGGATCATGGCACGCCGTCCAAGGGCGACACCAACACCAGCGACAGCGGCGTCAATCGCGTGATCTGCGTTGGAAAAATGCGCCCCATGAGTGGGTGTGAAATCGATACCCACAGCGCGGAACCAGGCAGGCCAGTCGCAGGGTGGGGTCAGAAAGTTGATCGAATCGTCGTGGATCAACGGTGCGTCGCGCAGGCTGTCTGGCGTGGTGAATTGTTCCGCCAGCTCCGGGGTCATGACCGGAGTCAGCCACTCCTTTCTTACAGGTACGGAATACAGCCCCTCATCGGCGGAATTGCCAAACCGGATGGCAACATCCACATCATCCCGCTCCAGATCCATATTGCGCAACGTGGCCGAGAATTTCAGATCGATTTCCGGATGCGCACGGGCAAACTCGTAAAGGCGAGGCGCCAGCCACTTTGCGGTCAGCGCCGGACCTGCGGTGACGGTCAGTCCGGTGTCATCCTCCTGCCTGCGTACGGCACGCCACGCGGCTTGCAAGGTGGCAAAGCCTTCTGCCGCGCCGGGGGCCAGGGCGCGGCCCGCATCGGTCAGTTCCACAGCGCGGTTCAGACGGCGGAACAGAGGGCGGCCCAGATGCTCCTCAAGCGATTTGATCTGAAAGGACAGGGCCGCTGGCGTCACGTGCAGCTCTTCCGCCGCTTTCGCGAAGGACATGTGCCGGGCCGCGGCATCAAAAGCCCGAAGCGCGGTAAGTGGGGGCAGATAATCACTCATAGCCAAGAAATTCTTAACTGAAGATTCAGGAAACTTCGTTTGTCACGGCTTTAGGTGACCTTCATATTCACGTCAGGTCAAGCAAAACTGAATTGAAAGGCGGCTGCCATGATCGAGATGACAACAAATCCCGCCGCCCAAGTGGCGATCCTGCGCGCTCATGAAGAGCGTGGCAAGGTGGTCCGGCAGATGTGGAATTGGGTATTGGGTTCCCGCTGATCGCAGCGCGCGCGTTCTTACGGGATCAGAAAGGGCCGGTCCAAAGGGGCCGGCCCGTTTTTTTGTTCACAAGCCTGGATCAGACGAAGAACTGAGCACCGTTGGCCGAGATGGTCGAGCCGTTGATGAACTGAGATTCGTCCGAGGCCAGGAAGGTCACACAGCGTGCAATCTCTTCAGGCTCGCCCAGACGACCGGCAGGGATCTGGCCAATAATCGATTCGCGTACCTTTTCAGGCACCGCCATCACCATCTCGGTTGCGATATAACCGGGGCAGATTGCGTTGGCCGTGATGCCCGCCCGCGCGCCTTCCTGTGCCAGAGATTTCACGATGCCCAGATCGCCAGCTTTGGTCGCAGCATAGTTCACCTGAGCGAACTGGCCCTTCTGACCGTTGATGGAGCTGATGACGATGACACGGCCAAACTTGCGCTCGCGCATGCCAGGCCAGACAGGGTGCACAGTGTTGAACACGCCGGTCAGGTTGGTGTCGATCACGTCTTTCCACTGATCGGGTGTCATTTTGTGGAAAGGTGCATCACGGGTGATGCCAGCGTTGGCGACAACGATATCGATGGGGCCAACCTCGGCCTCAACCTTTTCGATACCTGCTTTGGATTCGTCATAATCTGCGACGTTCCACTTGTAGGTCTTAATGCCGGTCTCTTCGGTGAATTTCGCGGCGGCTTCGTCATTCCCTGCATAGGTGGCCGCAACGTTATATCCTTCGGCTTTGAGCGCCTTGGAAATTGCTGCGCCAATGCCGCGGGAACCGCCGGTAACGAGTGCTGTACGTGCCATTTAGGACTCCTCCAATTTTAGTCGCCTTGGTAATGCTGTTACTTTGAGAGATGCTTGTGCGCAATATTGTTTCGTCGTTAAGGTGTTTATTTCGGATGGCAATATCGTCGCATCTAAGGGGTACGACCCCAGTTTAACAAAAAAGGGCGTCCCGTGGACGCCCTTTTCTATTTGGTTATTCACGCACTTAGTCGCGCTCCACACACAGGGCGACACCCATGCCGCCGCCGATGCACAGAGTGGCCAGACCTTTCTTTGCGTCGCGGCGCTTCATTTCGAACAGCAGCGTGTTCAGAACGCGGCAACCTGATGCACCGATCGGGTGGCCGATGGCAATTGCGCCGCCGTTCACGTTCACAATCGACGGGTCCCAGCCCATGTCTTTGTTCACTGCGCAGGCTTGCGCGGCAAAGGCTTCGTTGGCTTCAACCAGGTCCAGATCGTCGACGGACCAACCTGCTTTTTCCAATGCCTTGCGCGAAGCGTAGATCGGGCCAACGCCCATGATCGACGGGTCCAGCCCGGCAGTTGCGTAGGACGCGATGCGAGCCAAAGGTTCGATTCCGCGCTTTTCTGCGTTTTGAGCCGACATCAACAGGGTTGCGGCGGCGCCGTCGTTCAGGCCCGAAGCGTTTGCAGCTGTGACCGATCCGTCCTTGGTAAAGGCGGGGCGCAGCTTTGCCATGGCTTCCATTGTAGCGCCGTGGCGGATATATTCGTCCTTGTCCATCACGATGTCGCCCTTGCGGGTCTTGATGGTGAAGGGCACGATTTCGTCGACAAACTTGCCAGCTTTTTGCGCCGCCTCGGCCTTGTTCTGCGAAGCGACAGCGAATTCATCCTGCATGTCGCGGCTGATCTGCCATTTCTCGGCAACATTTTCCGCCGTCTGACCCATGTGATAGCCGTTGAAGGCATCCCACAGACCATCGCGGATCATGGTGTCGATATATTTCATATCGCCCATCTTGTGACCCGCGCGAAGGGCGGCGGCGTGGGGTGACAGGGTCATGTTTTCTTGACCACCAGCGGCGACGATATCGGCATCGCCCAGCTGGATGTGCTGAGCGCCCAATGCGACGGCACGCAGGCCCGAGCCGCAAACCTGGTTGATGCCCCAGGCGGCGCTTTCCTGCGGCAAACCGGCGTTGATATGCGCCTGCCGAGCCGGGTTCTGGCCCTGAGCCGCAGTCAGAACCTGACCCATGATGGTTTCGCTGACTTCGCCTTTTTCAATCCCGGCGCGCTCGACAACTGCTTCCAGGACGGCCGCGCCCAGATCATGTGCGGGGGTGTTCGCAAACGAACCACTAAAGCTGCCAACACCTGTTCGTGCGGCGGATGCGATTACTACGTTGGTCATATGATCAGTCCTTTACCGTCATTATCTGGCGGAATGTCTGACGGCGCAGGCCGAGAGTTTCCCTCTCGAAACAAGAGCGCCCCGTTATCCCCCGCTCAAGTACTTCTGCAATAGCGTAATGCTGCACTTGCAGCAACGGGCAGCTTGTCTCAGCTTGGGAAATGGCGGAAAAATGTCGATCAACCACAGATCAACTTGCTGTTTTTGAATTTTTTTCCTGTTTCCACGGGGGTGAAACACTGGGCGCGCCAAACAAAAAGCCCTGCATGCAATCCACGCCACTCGAACGCAAAAATGCTGCATCCTTCTGAGTTTCGACCGATTCGGCAGTGACCAGGATTTCAAACTCACGCGCCACGGCAATCAGGGCCCGCACCAAAGCCTGGTTGTCGGGGCTGTTGCTGATGCCCCTGATAAACTGACCATCGATCTTGGCGGCGTCGAACAGAAACTCGCGAAAGTGGCGGAAACTGAAGTTGCTGGCACCAAAGTCGTCCAGCGCAAAGGCGATGCCGCGATCCTGTAGGCGGTCCATGAAGTCGACCACCAATTCCGGCACCTGCATGGCAGAACTTTCGGAGATTTCTAGGATCAGCCGTTCGCCCAACTGCGGGTCCCGTTTCAGAAACCGGTCCAGAATACCGGACCAGTTGGAATAACCGATCGAGCGGGCGGACATGTTGATCGACAGGCGGATCTGGGGGTTCTTTACCAACGTGCGCAGACCAAGTTCCAACGCGACGCAGTCGAGATCACGTCCGATCGGGGTGTTTTCAACCTGCGGCATGAATTCGCGGGCGGGTATAACACGCCCTGTTTCATCCAGCACGCGAATGAACCCTTCGTAAAACGCGATGCCATGCGGCGGGTGCGCCTGAACAACTGGCTGAAAGGCCAACCGACATTGCTTGTGCTTCACAGCATCGGTTGCCATCTGAACCACCGAACGATCCCGTGTTGACACTGCTGCATTCAAAGGGGTGTCCAACCCTTCGGGAAGATTGGCGAGCTTTTTGTTTCCCATAGGCGCAGATTCTCGTGTGTCCGAAACAGGTGTTTTGACACAGTTTCGGGGCAAACAGATGAATCTGCGGTTAAAGCGTCAGAAGAAGTTGCTTAATGCGGTTTCAGCGCGTGGAATGCCCGGCACGGGCCAGTGATGCCGCGGCTCCAAGAAGGGCTCCTGTCGCACCCAGAATCATCAGGACAAAACCCAGTGCGATCAGCGTGCCAACAAAGCTGCCGAGCGCGGCAAGCATGGCCAGCAACAGGCCAAATAACCCGACGAAGGTCGAAATGGTTGCCAAACGTTTCATGCCGCCCCTCGCTCAGTTATGCGCCACATTCAATGACCGGTATGGAGCGCAAAGACCGGAGTTCAAGTCGTATCGGGGCCTGACGGCTGTGTCAGGCCTGTTCTGCCTGTCCTTTGGGCAGGATCTTGTCGACCTGCTCAAAACCGGGCGCTCCCCGGTCCTCGGGATGGCGAGCCAGGTGCTTGGCTTTTATCTGTTCCGAGTTGTCGCGGCTGCCGTCGTGGCTGTACCCCGGAGGCGCGAAACAATAGGCCAAACGTTGCCGCAGTGTCAGGCCGGACTGCGTGGCGTCGTGCCAGATGCCGACCCATTCGTGAAACGCAACGCGCAAAGGGTTGAAGGTGCCGATATTGTGAACCAGCCCGTAATCGACCCGGTCGTTTTCCTGTTCAGGCACAAATGTCCCGAACATCTTGTCCCAGATGATGAAAACTCCGGCGTAATTGCAATCCAGATACCGTGCGTTCCGGCCGTGATGCGCGCGATGATGGCTGGGGGTATTCATGACCGCCTCAAACCATCGGGGCATCTTGCCGATTGCCTCGGTGTGAATCCAGAACTGATAGATCAGGTTCAATCCGCCAACGAACAGAACCATGGCCGGATGGAAACCCAGCAGGATCAGGGGCGCGCGAACGACCATCATGAACGTAAAGGTATAGGTCCAAGTTTGCCGCAACGCTGTGGTCAGATTGTAGTGCTGCGAGCTGTGGTGGTTGACATGGCTGGCCCAGACCCAGCGAATGCGATGCCCAAAACGATGTACCCAGTAATAGCGAAGATCATCCAGAACAAAGCACAGAATGATAACGGGAATTGACGTGCCAAGATCCAGAGGAGTGATCTGCCACAGCCACATGAAAAACGCATAGGCAATAAAGCCCAGCAAAAAGCCCGACGCGATGTTCCCGGCCCCCATGATCAGCGAGGTCACAGCATCGCGCGTTTCATACCGCCCGCCTTTGCCTTTGACTGCGATCCACAGGAATTCTGCCAGAATAGCAGCGATGAAAAACGGGACGGCCCATTGCACCGCATCGGGGAAGCTTACCTGGTCTGTCATGCGGGCCTCATCAAGTGTTGCCAGTGCTGGCGTTCAGTCTGGTCAAGGTGAAGGGTGGCGCGCGGGGTGCTGAAGTCGTGAAACCGAACTTCGATGCCATTGGCGGTTTCAAGCCAGTCGAAATCCTGGAGTTGCCGCGCGACGGTGTCGGCGCCGAAGGACCAGATCAACCCGGCCCCATTCTGTGTCCGCACCAGCGCCGCGTGACCGTCATGGGCGATTGTCACGTCGATCACCGTGTCATCGGGAAAATGCCGCAGCCACTGGCGTGGCGCCGTGTCCGGCGTCAGCACATGCAACTGCGACTTGCCCGTCAGATGCAGCAACAGCGTAATCCCGGCTATGCCCCCAACGACCAGCACCAATAGAATTTCCAGCGGCATTCCGTCCTCCTGAGCGCAGAGTGCAAAGGAGTCGAAACACTGTCAAAGGTGGCGTCGCGTCAGCTGTGTTCCAAAACCAAGGCTTTGATCGCAGCCATCCGACAAGCAGGAATACTAGTCGGAGATCATGTAGGTTACTTGATCTCCCTTGCCTCTCTTGCGTACATCTTTGGTGGTAGCAGCATCGGTGGCCATCCAAAAAAACACCCGCCATCGCGGCAACTCCTGCAATAGAATTCATCAAAAATCCTCCGAGTTGAATGCCCGGAGGAAATCAAGATTTGCTGATATTAAGGCTATTTCCTCAGTTTTCTGCGCCAACAAGCGTCGAGATAATCGCCTTCGCGCTATCCGAGTTCCATTCAGCATCACCGATCAGCCGCGCGATTTCCTGACCTTCGGGATTCAGAATGACCGTGATGGGCAACGCGATGATGCCAAACTCGCGCGCGGCAGCCGAGCTGAGGTCCTGATGACGCGGCAGGTTGGAGATGCCATTCTCTTCAAAGAACTTCTTGATCCCTGCTGGCGAGTTGCGGCCTGTGGCAAGGGTCAGGACCTGAAACTTGTCACCCCCAAACTCGTCCTGCAATTCGGCGATCTGCGGCATTTCTTTGCGGCAGGGGGCACACCAGGTGGCCCAGAAGTTCAGCAGAACATACTTACCCTCATAATCGGCCAGCGTGCCGACACCCCCGTCATCTTCCAGCTGAAACTCGATCACTTTTGCCGGTTTGGGCTCCTTGTGCAGGATCAGACGTTTCAGGCTGTCTTCACGCAGAGGAGCCAGCGTTTCTGCATCGGTCGCAAAAGCGGCGTTTGCACCCAGCGCAAGGGCCATATAAAGGGGGATCAAACGAAATAAGCGCATATCAACTCCGGGTTTTCTTACATGACCGATCAATCCTCGAACCAGATGTGGGGCGGCCGCTTTGCCGCCGGTCCAGACGCGATCATGGAGGCGATCAATGCCTCGATCGGGTTCGATCAGCGGATGGCAGCCCAGGACATCGCAGGCTCGCGCGCCCATGCGGCCATGTTGGCTGCCACAGGCGTCATAAGTGATAGTGATGCGCAGGCCATTCGGGAAGGGCTGCTCACCGTATTGTCAGAAATCCAGAGCGGCACGTTTCAGTTTTCGACCGCGTTGGAAGACATCCACATGAATGTCGAGGCGCGGCTGAAAGAGATCATTGGCGAGCCGGCAGGCCGTTTGCACACAGGGCGTTCGCGTAACGATCAGGTGGCGACGGATTTCAAACTGTGGGTCCGGGATCAGTTTGATGCGGCGGAGTCCGGTATTCTGGCCCTGATCCGCGCGCTTTTGGCGCAGGCCGAAGCAGGCGCCGATTGGGTCATGCCGGGCTTTACCCATCTGCAAACTGCGCAACCCGTAACTTGGGGGCATCACATGATGGCCTATGTCGAGATGTTTGGCCGCGACCTGAGCCGAGTCCGCGATGCGCGCGCGCGCATGAACGAATCCCCGTTGGGGGCTGCCGCGCTGGCGGGCACATCTTTCCCCATTGACCGTCATATGACGGCGCAGGCGTTGGGCTTTGATCGTCCCGCCGCCAATTCGCTGGATGCCGTCAGCGACCGCGATTTTGCATTGGAATTCCTGTCGACCGCCTCGATCTGCGCCTTGCACCTGTCGCGTTTTGCCGAGGAATTGGTGATCTGGTCTTCGGCCCAGTTCCGTTTCGTGTCCCTGTCTGACCGGTTTTCGACCGGCTCGTCGATCATGCCGCAGAAAAAGAACCCGGATGCAGCTGAACTGATCCGCGCCAAGGTTGGGCGCATCTATGGGGCCAACACCGCGCTGATGATGGTGATGAAGGGCCTGCCGCTGGCCTATTCAAAGGACATGCAGGAAGATAAGGAACAGGTCTTTGACGCCGCCGACAACTGGATGCTGGCGCTAGCGGCGATGGAAGGGATGGTCAAGGACATGACCGCCAACCGCGACAGCCTTGCCGCCGCCGCCGGCTCGGGTTTCTCGACCGCGACGGATCTGGCCGACTGGCTGGTACGCGTGCTGGGCCTGCCGTTCCGGGATGCGCATCACGTCACCGGATCACTGGTGGCCATGGCCGAGGGTAAGGGTTGTGACCTGCCCGACCTGACACTGGACGATATGCAATCGGTCCATGGTGAAATTTCGGATGACGTCTACTCTGTCCTTGGCGTCGACAATTCGGTAAACTCGCGCCAGTCCTACGGCGGTACCGCCCCCGATCAGGTGCGGGTCCAGATCGAACGATGGAAGGCAATGGTATGACGACCGCGCTACGTGCGATCCTGATTACGGTTTCCGGCCTGGTACTGGCCGGGTGCGGGGCTGATGGCGAGCCTGACCAACCAACTGCCCCTCAGCCCACGGTCAGTGCCACAATCGGGGTTGGATCAAGCGGTGCGTATGTCGGCGGAGGTGTCGGCCTAAGTCGCGGGCCGCTGGGCATTTATCTTGGATTCTGACCCCTTTGCGTGTTGCGCCTCCGGTCCTGACACCTCATGTTGCGCGCGCGTATCGATCACCTGTCACACAAAGGAATGGTATTGAGATGAGAATTCTGGGACTGGTTTGTGTACTTGCGGTTTTGGCGGCCTGTGAGCCTTCGTCAGCGCGACGCCCGGAACCTGCGGCCGAACCAAAACAATCGGGCACCGGCATTTCTATCTCTGGCTATGGCCGAGTTGGTGTTTCAACTCAAAACTAAACCGCGACCAAGGATACGGAATCCATTGATCCGAAGTCCTTTTATGGTCTAAGCGCGCAAGCATGGATCACTTTTTGTACCGCGACGGCGCGCTTTACGCCGAGGATGTCCCCGTCTCCGAAATTGCAGCCGCGGTTGGAACACCGTTCTACGTCTATTCCACGGCTACATTGTTGCGGCATTTCAAACTGTTCGATGACGCGTTGGACGGCACCGATCACCTGATCTGCTACGCGATGAAAGCGGCCAGCAATCAGGCGATCCTTAAGACATTGGCCCAAGCAGGCGCTGGGATGGACGTGGTCTCGGGCGGAGAATATCTGCGGGCGAAGGCGGCTGGTGTTCCCGGTGACAAAATCGTGTTCTCAGGTGTGGGGAAAACAGCGGACGAGATACGCATAGCGCTGAGCGGTGGCATTCGCCAGTTCAACGTCGAGTCCGAGCCCGAGATAGAAGTGATCAACGCCATTGCGCTTGAGCTTGGCGTAATCGCGCCGATCACCGTCAGGGTGAACCCGGATGTCGATGCCAGGACGCACGCTAAGATTGCCACCGGCAAGTCTGAGAACAAGTTTGGCATTCCGATTGCCCGTGCCTCGGAAGTTTACGCCCACGCCGCCAGCCTGCCGGGGCTGGAGGTGATCGGCATCGACGTTCATATTGGCTCGCAACTGACCGAACTTGAACCGTATGAGCTGGCCTACACAAAGGTGGCCGAGCTAACCGAACGACTCCGCTCTGAAGGTCACAACATTCGGCGTCTTGATCTGGGTGGCGGTCTGGGCATTCCTTACACCCGGTCGAACAACGCACCCCCATTGCCGATTGAATATGGTGCGCTGGTCAAGAAAACTCTGAGCCATCTGGGCTGTGAGATCGAGATTGAGCCCGGACGCCTGATCGCGGGCAACGCCGGGATCATGGTCAGCAAGGTGATCTATGTGAAATCAGGCGAAGGTCGCGACTTTTTGATCCTTGATGGGGCGATGAACGACCTAATCCGCCCCGCAATGTACGAAGCTTACCACGATATCGTTTCGGTGCAGGAACCTGTCGCCGGTGTGGAACAGCGCCCTTACGACATTGTCGGTCCGGTCTGCGAATCCGGGGATACCTTTGCCAAGCAGCGCAATATGCCGCCGCTGAAATCGGGTGATCTGGTCGCATTTCGCAGCGCGGGTGCATACGGTGCGGTGATGTCCAGCGAATACAACACCCGCCCGTTGATCCCCGAAGTTCTGGTGAATGGCGATCAATTTGCAGTCATTCGTGAACGGCCAAGCTTTGACGAAATCATAAACCGCGATACCATACCATCGTGGCTTTGACGCGATAACCGCGCGGGCCCGTCCCGGAGGCCCGTCTTGACCAACAGAACGAACCTACCCATTCCGCGCCTGTCCCTGTGGCTAACCCATCTCGGTATGGTGGCTGAACAGGTGCTGCGCGCGTTCTGGCCTGCGTTCTCGATTGTTCTGGCTTTGCTCGCCGCTCTGATGCTGGGGTTGCAGGATCATCTGCCCGTTGAAATTGTCTGGGGTGCTGGTGCGCTGTCGTTGATATCTTTTGGTGCAGCATCTGTCCGGGGTGTCACGAAATTCAAACTGCCGTCCCGCGCTGATGCGCTGGCGCGGCTGGATGAGGCTCTGCCCGGTCGACCGATTCAGGCTTTGCTCGATGATCAGGCAATCGGTGCCAACGATGGGGACTCGGTTGCCTTGTGGCAGGCGCACAAAGCCCGCATGGCACAGCGTGCGGCCACTGCTGAGGCTGTGAAACCAGATCTTCGGCTTGCGTCGCGCGACCCGTATGCGTTGCGCTATGCCGCTCTGCTGGCATTTGTTGTGGCGCTGATCTTTGGATCGTTGTGGCGTGTGGGTTCAGTGGCGGACATGACCCCGGGCACGGCCGTGGCTGGACAGGGTCCAACTTGGGAAGGATGGGTGGAACCCCCCAGATACACAGGTTTGCCGACCTTATATCTTGCCGACCAAACGGGGGCGGCGCTTTCTGTTCCCAAGGGCAGTCGCATCACCTTGAGACTGTACGGTGAGGTCGGCGCACATAGTCTGACCGAGAGCAGTTCTGCCAGCGGAACCGAGGCGGCAACAGACCCGGAACTGGAGTTTGTCGCCGAACGCTCGGGTCAGTTGCGCATAGATGGACCGGCGGGGCAGGACTGGTCGGTGCTGGTCATTGATGACGCGGCTCCGAAGATCGCGGTTTCCGGAACCGCCGAGTCTGAAGCGGGCGGGCAGATGAAGCTGCCATTTTCCGCCAGCGATGATTACGGCGTGGTTTCGGGCTTGGCCCGGATCGAGTTGGATCAGGCGGCGATTGACCGTCGGTACGGACTGGCGGTCGAGCCAGAGCCGCGCGAGGTGATCGAAATCGAATTGCCAATGCCGATCACCGGCGACCGCGCAGATTTCACCGAAGACCTGATCGAGGATTTCTCGCAACATCCGTGGGCGCATCTGCCGGTCAGGGTTACCTTGATGGCAACGGATGCAGCGGATCAGCAAACGTCTTCGGATCCCTATGCGACGGCATTGCCAGCACGGCGCTTCTTTGATCCCCTCGCGGCAGCCGTGATTGAGCAAAGGCGCGATCTTCTTTGGTCGCGATCCAATGCGCCTCGTGTCTCGCAAGTCCTGAGGGCTGTGTCGCACCGCCCTGAGGAACTGTTTCGTTCTGACACAGCCTATCTGCGTCTGCGGGTTGTTCTGCGGCGATTGGAAACTTTTCATCGATACGGGTTGAAACCCAAACAACAAGAAGAGATTGCACAGGCCCTGTGGGACCTTGCCGTACTGATCGAGGACGGGACGCTGGCGGATGCATTGGAACGAATGCGCCGCGCGCAGGAACGTCTGACCGAAGCGATGAAGAACGGGGCCAGCGATGAAGAAATAGCGGAGTTGATGCAGGAATTGCGCGAGGCGACGCAGGATTACCTGCAGCAATTACAACGGCTGGCACAGCAAAATGGTGAAGACGGCGAGCGTCAGCCCGGCCAGAATGGTGAATCTTTGCAAATGACGCATGATGACCTGCAACGCATGATGGACCGCATTCAGGAACTGATGGAACAAGGCCGCATGGCCGAAGCTCAGCAGGCGCTGGAAGAATTCCAGCAGATGATGGAGAACATGCGTGTAACTCAGGGTCAGGGCCAAGGGCAGCAATCCGAAGGCCAGCAGGCCATGGAAGGTCTTGCCGAAACCCTGCGCGAACAGCAGGGTCTTAGTGATCAGGCCTTTCGTGATTTGCAGGAACAGTTCAACCCCGGCGCGCAATCAGGTGAAAGCCAAGGGAACGAAGGCCGCAACGGTGGTCAAGGTCGGGGGCAAAGCCACGAAGGGCAGGGCGGACAGGGTGAAGGTTCGGATCAGGCCGGAGACGGTGAGCAGGGGCAAGGTTCGCTCGCCGACCGACAGCAAGCGTTGAGAGACGAGCTGGGTCGCCAGCAACAGGGATTGCCCGGTGTCGGCACACCCGAAGGTGACGCCGCCCGCGAAGCGCTGGATCGGGCCGGGCGTGCCATGGACGAGGCCGAGCAGGCCCTGCGTGGCGATGATCTCGCCGAAGCTATCGACCGTCAGTCCGAAGCGATGGAAGCGTTGCGCGAAGGGATGCGGTCGCTGGGTGAAGCTATGGCGCAGGAACAGCAGAACCAACCGGGGCAGGGAACACAAGACGGCGACATGCAGGCCAACAACCGCGATCCGCTGGGCCGAAACCCGGGTGCTGCGGGTTCGATTTCAACCGACGAGAACCTGTTGCAAGGCGAAGATGTCTATCGCCGGGCCCGCGAGTTGCTGGATGAAATCCGTCGCCGGACCGGTGAAACAGACCGTCCCCAGATCGAGTTGGAATACCTCAAGCGGTTGCTGGAGCGGTTCTAGCTCTCAGTTCTGCGCTCCAGATCCTGCCTGAGTTTCGAGCCAGATTCGCGCCTGATCCACCAGCGACACATATGAGCTGAGCAGCGGATCGGCCTGCGGTACAGCCTCGCTGATTTGGCGGGCATTCCCGTAGATCAGGTACAGAACCACGCCGATGATCAGCATCAGCGCAAAACCACGCAAGAACCCACCGGACTTGCGGGGCGCCTGCGCCACATCTTCTGCGGGGTCGGACCGCATGCTCGAGTTGATGGCATCGACATCCGGCAGTGCATCCTTTTGCCCGGCATCAACGGCGGTTTCCGAAGTTGCAGGGCGTTTGGGCCTGACCTTTGGCTCTGGTGGGGCTTCTAGGCCCAGATCGGGCTGGCTTTCCAGGCCGCCGCCTTCCTGCGCGCGCAACTCTGCTTCTCGTGCGGCTTCTTCTTTCAGGATACTGGCGACTGATGGGGCAACATTTCCTGTGGATGCAGCAAGTTTTTCAGCCTCTGGCGCTGTTTTTTCTGCGGGCTCGGCGTCCTTCTGGGCCTCGACCTCGGTGTCAGGTGTATCTGCCACAACAGGCTTGTCCTCGGGCGCGTTCGGTTCAACCGTCGGCTCGGATGGATGCTTGGCCTGAAACCAGGTTTGATCGCAGTTCGAACACTGCACGTCGCGGCCTTCCTCGGGGATGACCTCGTCAGGAACTTCGTACTGCGCAGTGCAATTCGGACATGTAAGACGCATACTGCCTCCTCGACCGGGTGAAGGGCCGATAATAGTTTTTTCAGGGATGATATTCCGTTAAGACCCAACAGCAAAGGGCGTTTTCGGTTTCATAGGTCAAGTGTCACCAATTGGACTCGGTAGAGCCATTGAAACCGTCGCCCTGCTCGGGCAAGAAGAGCGGCAAAATATTGGGGGCACGTGTGATCGAGCTGGAAAATGTCAGCTATACCTACGGTGGCGGCGAGTTGCTGAGCGATGTCTCGGTTCAATTACAGCCAGGGTCGTTCCATTTTCTGACCGGGCCGTCAGGGGCGGGCAAGACGACATTGCTCAAGTTGTGTTACGGGGCGCTGTTGCCGACCTCAGGGCGTCTTAGCGTGTTTGATCAGGACGTCTCGACCCTTGATCGGGATCAGCTGGCCGTGCTGCGCCGCCGTGTCGGCGTTGTGCATCAGGATTGCCAGTTTCTTGACCATATGACGCTTGCTGAAAATGTCGCCTTGCCACTGATGGTGTCCGGGCGCGGGGAATCGTCCGGGCAAGACAATCTGACCGAACTGCTTAGCTGGGTGGGGCTTGGTGCACGTCTCGAAGCACGGCCACCGGAATTATCCGGCGGTGAACGTCAACGAGCAGCTCTGGCGCGTGCCGTCATCCTGTCGCCCGATGTCATATTGGCGGATGAACCCACGGGCAATATCGATTGGGAGATGTCGCAACGTTTGTTGCACCTTCTGGTTGAACTGAACCGCATGGGAAAGACCGTTCTGATTGCCACCCATGACCTGAGCCTGATCCGAGCTGCAAAAAGCCATGTTCAGGCGCGTGTTTTGCGGATTTCGCAGCGAAAGCTGCATCTGGCGGGGGCAGACCTGTGACTGGGGCTGATATCCGAAACCTGCTGCGCGGCGATACCCGTGCTGACCGCGTTGTTCCGCCAACCGGCTACACTGCCCACCTGACCCTGTTTGTCGCTGGTGCCATGGCATTTCTTGCTGTTTTCGCTTTGGCTTTGTCCCTCGCCTCTGGCCGCATCGCGGATCGGTGGGCTTCGGAACTGGCAGGCGCCGCAACCTTACGCATCAATGCACCGGCCGAGCAGCTTGCTGCCCAAACAGAAGCGGCATTGACCGTCCTCAGCCAGACACCCGGTGTCGCGTCTGCCCGTGCGCTTAGCGCAGATGAACAAGCCGCGTTGCTGTCACCTTGGTTCGGGCCGGACCTGCCGTTGGATACTTTGCCAATCCCACAGCTGATCGAGATCATCGAGGGCGAACCCGGTCTGGATGCGCTCGGGCTGCGATTGCGATTGGGGGCCGAGGTACCCGGCGCGGTTCTGGATGATCATACGCGATGGCGCGAACCGCTGGTCGATGCTGCGATGTCCCTGCGTCGTCTGGGGTGGATATCAATCCTGCTGATTGGCGGTGCGACCGCTGCGATGATTACCCTTGCAGCCAACGCCTCACTTGCGGCCAATGCGCAGATTATCGAAGTTCTGCGATTGGTTGGCGCGGAGGATGGTTTCATCGCAGGTGCTTTTGTGCGGCGGTTTACCTATCGAGCGTTTTTCGGCGCCTCGGTTGGGACCCTGCTGGGAATGACTGGTGTCTTGCTTTTGCCCGAAGCTTCGGACGCGGGCGGATTTCTGACCGGAGTTGGATTTCAGGGTAAAGACTGGGTGTTGCCGGTTCTTATCCCCGTCCTTGGGGCAGCCGTTGCCTTTGTTGCCACATGGGCCGCAGCCCGACGCAAGTTGAAGGAGCTTTCCTGATGTTGATGGCAATTCAGTGGGTTCGTTCCCTCATCTTCATGATTGTAATCTATGCCTGGATGCTGATCCTTGGCATCGCGTTTCTGCCTTATGCTCTGTTTTCTAAAAACGGTGCGCTGAAAGCGTGTAAAACCTACGCCAAAAGCACCATGTGGCTGGCCCGGTGGATGGTTGGTATTCGCTGCGAGGTGCGGGGCAATGCCCCGACGAATGAAGTGGTCATCGGGGCCAAACATCAGTCGTTTCTTGATATCATCATGATTTTCGACGCCATTCCGCACGGCAAGTTTATCATGAAGCGCGAGCTGTTGTTCACACCCGTTATTGGCATGTATGCGCGACGCCTTGGCTGTATCCCGGTCAATCGAGGCAAGCGCGGTGCGGCTGTGGCAAAAATGGTCAAGGACGTCTCAAAAGAGTTTTCTGAACCTGGGCAGCTGGTAATCTATCCGCAGGGCACGCGTGTGGCGCCGGGCGCAAAGAAACCCTACAAGGTTGGTACGGCGATTCTGTATGAAGGCCTTGGTTTTCCGTGCGTTCCGGTTGCGACGAATGCTGGCGTGTTCTGGCCCCGCACAGGCGTTTTGCGTAAACCCGGCCTTGCCATTGTAGATTTTCTGGAGCCGATCAAACCAGGTGTTGCCCGCGATGAGTTCCTCGCGCGGTTGGAGGAAGTCATAGAAACACGCTCGAACGAATTGATGCGCGAAGTGGGGTTTGATCCTGATGGAATTCATTGAAAAAGTAGAAGATCTCGAGGCGTTGTACGGAACGCCGGGTGCTGCTTCGTTGCGAAAGGTCGTTCGACACTTAACTCCGCTCTATCGCAAGTGGATTGAAGCCTCGCGTCTTTGCATTCTCAGTACAGTTGGTCCCGAGGGTGTGGACGGAAGCCCTCGTGGGGACGACGGAGCTGTTGTGCGCGAATTGAACCCAAAAACACTGGTGCTGCCCGACTGGCGGGGAAACAACCGCCTGGACAGCTTGCGTAACATCGTTCGGGACCCGCGCGTTTCGCTGATGTTCTTTGTGCCGGGCTCTGACAATGTCGTTCGGGTGAACGGAACGGCCCGATTGACCGCAGACGCGGCATTGCGCAACCAGTTCGAAAAGGCTGGCAAGGTTCCGGCGACGGTTATCGTTGTGCAGATTGATGAAATTTACAGCCAGTGCGCGCGTGCACTGATACGCGCCCGAACTTGGACTTGTGGCGACGAAAGCAAGGACCTTCCGACGATTGGGCAGCTTCTGTCCGAGGCGTCAGAAGGTGAAGAGGGCGGCGCGCAATATGACAAAGACTGGGCTGCACGCGCCGCCAAAACAATGTGGTAGGTAACGGACGGCTGTTCAGTCAAGCTGCGGCGGCTCCGATTCTGGACACCTTTTTGATCCAGCGATCAACGCTGCCCGGTTTGGGATAGCTTGCGCCTGAAAAGTACGTAAACCGCGTTGGTTTGAAGCCAACAAACCCGAGGATCTGGCCGCGAACCTGCCGAATAAGCGCTTGCCTGTACATCAGACGCATGAACCAGCCGGGCGTATCTGAGGTCAGGATAACGCGCGCGGTGCGTCCGGTCAGCATCGGGGCTGGCAGGCCGGCCATCGTCGTGTTGCGGGTGTCGAATGTCCGTCCAGGTATGAACATCCGGTCAATCAATCCTTTGAGTTTTGCAGGCAGCCCGCCCCACCACATAGGTGTGGTCAGGACCAAATGATCGCTCCATTCGAAGTCCTGCAACACGTGTTCCAGAACCGGTTCAAGCGGCTTGAAGTCGTGATAGTTGCCCTGACCGAAATCAAAATCGAACTGTAGGTCGCTCAGATGGACTATCCGGACGTCATGTCCGTTTTTGCGGGCTGCCTCGCCATAGGTTTCTGCGAATGTGCGTGACAAGCTGCTTTCTGCAGGATGTCCATCGAGGATGAGGATTTTCTTGGGGTGCATCGGGGTTCTCCTAAAAATGACCACGGTCAGTTTATAGAATCAAAAAATGACCACGGTCAATATTAAATTTGACCACGGTCAAAAAATGTGCGATTGGGCGTTATGCAAAAAACGATCCAGAAACGTACCATCAAGACCCGCGCCAAGCTTCTCTCAGCTGCGGAAGAGGTTATCCGACACGGCGGATATGAAGCTTTGCGGGTGGAAGACGTTGTAAAGGCCGCGGGTGTTGCCAAGGGGACCTTCTTTGCGCATTTCCGCGACAAGGACGCGCTGATGGAAATCTTGATAGCGGACAAGCTGAATGCGTGTCTGGATCTGGCCCAATCCGGAACTCCACCCAAAACGGTACCAGAGATCATCGCTTCGCTGGAACCGGTCCACGAATTCATGACGTCCGAACGGTACGTGTTCGATCTGTTGATCAGATACTCGGGGGCAACGGCTATCGCAGATATTGGGCCGATTGCCTATTGTTTTGAACGGTATTTCCGGGTCGTGATGATGTGGCTTGAAACCGCAGAGGTACGCAAGGATGTACCATCCGAGCTGTTGGCAGAAGGCGTGCAGGCCTTTGCCATTCAGGCCATGTCCTTACAGTATTGCGCGCTGCATTCAGCGACAACGTTCACAGACAGACTGGAAACATATCTGGATGCATGGCTGACCCCGGCAAGCTGATCGCCGCCGGGGTCAGGGGTGTTAGCTGTGGATCGGGCCGTCTCCGCAGGCCAGGGCAGCCTCGCGCACCGCTTCTGAATACGTCGGATGCGCGTGGCAGGTGAGCGCCAGATCCTCGGCAGAAGCACCGAATTCCATCGCCACACAGACCTCGTGGATCAGATCACCCGCGCCGGGGCCGATGATATGGGCACCCAGGATGCGATCGGTTTCCTTGTCGGCCAGAATCTTGACGAACCCGTCTGCCGCAAAATTCGCCTTGGCACGCCCATTGCCCATAAACATGAACTTGCCGACCTTATAGGCACGACCCTGTTCTTTGAGCGTCGCTTCGGTTTCACCGACATTGGCGACTTCGGGCCAGGTGTAAATCACGCCCGGAATCACGCCATAGTTCACATGACCGTGCTTGCCTGCAACCTGCTCGGCTGCGGCCATGCCTTCGTCTTCGGCCTTGTGCGCCAGCATCGGGCCTTCGGTCACGTCGCCAATTGCATAGATGCCCGGCACGTTGGTCTGCCAGTCGGCACCAACCTTGATCTGACCACGCGGTGTCATCTCGATGCCCAGAGCGTCCAGTCCCAGACCATCCGAATAGGGTTTGCGGCCTGTGGCAACCAGCACAGTGTCGGCGTCGATCACATGTTCACTGTCGTCTTTGAGCAGCTTGTAAGTAACTTTGGCCTTGGTCTTGGTCGCTTCGGTTTTCTGCACCGCCGCGCCCATGACAAATGTCAGGCCCTGTTTCTTGAGAATGCGCTGGAAGGTTTTTTGCACCTCTGGGTCCATGCCCGGCGTGATCTCCTTGAGGAACTCGATCACGGTAACTTCAGCGCCCAGGCGGCTGTAAACCGATCCCAGCTCCAGACCGATCACACCCGCGCCGATCACAACCATTTTCTTCGGGATCTTGTTCAGTGACAAAGCACCGGTCGAGGTCACGACAACTTTCTCATCAACTTCAACACCGGGCAGGGAAGATGGTTCCGACCCGGATGCGATGATAATGTTCTTGGTCACGTGGACTTCATCACCCACTTTGACCTGACCTGCGGCAGGGATTGATCCCCAACCTTTCAGCCAGTCGATCTTGTTCTTTTTGAACAGGAATTCGATGCCCTTGGTGTTGCCGTCGATGACTTCGTCCTTGTAGGCCTGCATCTGCTTCCAATCGACCGAAGGCGCTTTGCCCTTCAGGCCCATCTTGGCAAAGTTATGCTCGGCCTCGTGCAGCTGATGGCTGGCATGTAGCAGCGCCTTAGAGGGAATGCAGCCCACGTTCAGGCAAGTGCCACCCAGTGTTTCGCGCCCTTCGACCACGGCGGTTTTCAAACCCAGTTGAGCGCAGCGGATCGCGCAGACATAGCCGCCGGGTCCGGCGCCGATTACGATGACGTCATAATTTGCCATTACATTCTCCTAAATCGACCGGACGATCCGGCGCTTCCCCGACCCGATTTGGCGGGTCGGAAATAGTCTTTGTCAAACAGGTTCCAGCAGCTTGATCGAGATATGGGCAATTCCGCCCCGCTCGTGATGCATCGCCAATTCTTCGGAACCAAAGAAGGCTTTGGCCTTGTCCAGGTTTGTAACCTCGAACATCGCGATGGCGTGGTCCTTTTGGTCGGGGTCGCGCCAGACATGAAGGTCGCGGATACCCGCGGCCTTGCGCATCGGTTTGTCCTCGCGGAACACTTTCAGCCAAGCATTGAAATCGGCCACATCGGCCTGCCAGAGGACATGCGTTGCCATGCTTACAGGTCCATCAGCAGGCGGCGCGGGTCTTCCAGCGCCTCTTTCACACGGACGAGGAAGGTCACGGCACCTTTGCCATCGACGATCCGGTGGTCATAGGACAGGGCCAGATACATCATCGGGCGGATCTTGATCTCACCATTGATGACCATCGGACGGTCCTGGATCTTGTGCATGCCCAGAATACCCGACTGCGGGGGGTTCAGGATCGGCGAGGACATCAGCGAGCCATAGACACCACCATTCGAGATGGTGAAGGTGCCACCCTGCATCTCAGCCATGCTCAGCTTGCCGTCACGGGCGCGCTTGCCCTTTTCGGCGATGGCTTTTTCGATCGCGGCAAAGGACATGCTGTCCGCATCGCGGATGACAGGCACGACCAGACCCTGCGGCGTACCGGCGGCGACGCCCATATGCACGAAGTTCTTGTAGACGATGTCGGTCCCATCAATCTCGGCATTGACCTCGGGCACTTCTTTCAGGGCATGGCAGCAGGCCTTGGTGAAGAAGGACATAAAGCCCAGCCTTACGCCGTGCTTCTTCTCGAACTGGTCCTTGTACTGATTGCGCAGGGCCATGACCTCGGTCATGTCCACCTCGTTGTAGGTGGTCAGGATCGCGGCTGTGTTCTGTGCATCTTTCAGACGCTTGGCGATTGTCTGACGCAGGCGGGTCATCCGCACGCGTTCTTCGCGTGCCTCGTCCTCGGCAGCCACAGGGGCGCGCGGGGCTTGGGCCACAGGGGTGGGGGCAGCCGCCACAGGTGCCGGGGCCGAAACTGCTGCAACGGCTTTGGCCACGTCCTCCTTCATGATGCGACCGTCGCGGCCTGTTCCGGTGACCTGATCAGCTGACAGTCCGGCTTCGGCCATTGCCTTCTGGGCTGACGGCGCGTTTGCGACGTCTTTTCCGGTGCTGGTTACTGCGGGCGCAGCCGCCGCTGCCTGGGCCGGCGCGGCTGCTGCACCAGCGGCTGCTCCGGAGATGACAGCCAGCTTAGCAGCCGCATCCACGGTCGAACCTTCTGGAGCAACGATTTCTGCAAGAACACCCGAAGTCGGTGCGGGAACTTCAACCGAGACTTTATCGGTTTCCAATTCGCACAGCATCTCGTCCTGCGCGACGTTGTCGCCAACCTTTTTGAACCAGGTCGAAACGGTTGCTTCTGTCACAGATTCACCAAGTGTCGGCACCATCACGTCAACCGACCCGGCCGATGCGGCAGGTGCCGCTACCGGAGCTGCAGCTGGTGCCGGGGCTGCGCCTTCGCCAGCCGCAATCGTTGCCAGCAAGGCGTCAACACCGACGGTTTCGCCTTCGGCTGCCACGATTTCACCCATTACACCCGCTGCGGGTGAAGGAACCTCAACGGTGACCTTGTCTGTCTCCAGCTCACACAGCATCTCATCCATGGCGACCGCATCACCGGGCTTTTTGAACCAGGTTGCAACTGTGGCTTCGGTGACCGATTCGCCAAGCGTGGGAACACGAACTTCAATCGTCATCGCTTACTTTCCTTCAATGCTCAGCGCTTCGTTTACCAGCGCTTCTTGTTGGGCTTTGTGTTGGCTGGCCAGCCCCGTTGCGGGCGAGGCCGATGTGGCGCGACCGGCATAGGTCGGGCGCGTGTGTTTTGCATCGATACGGGACAGGACCCATTCAATGTTGGGTTCAATAAAGGTCCACGCACCCTGGTTCTTGGGCTCTTCCTGACACCAGACCATCTCGGCATTCTTGAACCGTTCGAGTTCGTTGATCAGTGAATGTGCCGGGAATGGATAGAATTGTTCGATCCGCATCAGGTAGATGTCGTCGATGCCACGCGCATCGCGTTCCTCCAACAGGTCGAAATAGACTTTGCCGGAACACATGACGACGCGCTTGATCTTGTCATCGGCCACCAGCTTGGTGTCAGAGTTGCCTTTTTGCGCGTCATCCCACAGCACCCGGTGGAAGCTGGAGCCTGTGGTGAAGTCATCCGCCGTGCTGACGGCCAGCTTGTGACGCAACAGCGACTTCGGCGTCACTAGGATCAGTGGTTTCCGGAAGGTCCGGTGCAACTGACGGCGCAGGATGTGGAAATAGTTCGCGGGTGTCGTACAATTCGCCACGATCCAGTTGTCCTGACCGCACATTTGCAGGAACCGTTCCAAACGCGCTGACGAGTGTTCTGGGCCTTGCCCTTCAAAGCCATGCGGCAGCAGTGTGACCAGACCGGACATCCGCAGCCACTTGCTTTCACCCGAGCTGATGAACTGATCGAACATGATCTGCGCACCGTTGGCAAAGTCGCCGAACTGCGCCTCCCACAGAACCAGAGCGTTCGGTTCTGCAAGCGAATAGCCGTATTCGAAACCCAGCACCGCGTATTCGGACAGCATCGAATCAATGACATCGTATTGGGATTGCCCGGCACGGATGTTGTTGAGCGGGTAATACCGTTCTTCGGTTTCCTGATGAACAAACCCAGAGTGACGCTGGCTGAACGTGCCCCGTGTTGCATCCTGTCCGGCCAGACGCACGGGATATCCTTCGGTCAGTAACGAGCCAAACGCCAGTGCCTCGCCCGTGGCCCAGTCGAAGCCTGCACCGGTCTCGAACATTTGTTTCTTATGTTCCAGCAACCGCTCAACGGTTTTGTGCATTGCGAAATCGTCAGGAGCCTTGGTCAGCGCGGCTCCGATTTCCGCGAGTGTCTCTGCCGAGATCGCTGTTTCACCCCGGACATAATCATCCTTGTTCCTGTCCAGATGCGACCAGCGCCCATCCAGCCAGTCGGCCTTGTTGGGTTTATAGTCCTTCCCGGCCTCGAATTCGTCGTTCAGATGGGCCTGAAAGGCGGCCTTCATATCTTCGATCTCACCCTCGGGGATCAGCCCGTCCTTGACCAGCCGCTCGGTATACAAGGAAAGCGTTGTCTTATGGGTTTTGATCTTCTTGTACATGATCGGGTTGGTGAACATGGGCTCATCGCCCTCGTTATGGCCAAACCGGCGATAGCAGAAGATGTCCAGAACCACGTCTTTATGGAACTTCTGGCGGAACTCGGTCGCCACCTTCGCGGCGTGAACTACCGCCTCGGGGTCGTCGCCGTTCACATGGAAGATCGGGGCCTCGACCATCAGCGCGATATCGGTGGGATAGGGGCTCGAGCGGCTGAAATGCGGCGCGGTAGTGAACCCGATCTGGTTGTTGACCACGATGTGCATGGTGCCGCCGGTTCTGTGCCCTTTCAGGCCGGACAGGCCAAAGCCCTCGGCCACAACACCCTGACCGGCAAAGGCCGCGTCACCGTGCAGCAATATCGCCATGACCCTGGTACGGTCCGTGTCGCCCAGTTGGTCTTGCTTGGCGCGAACCTTACCCAGAACTACCGGGTTTACCGCCTCAAGGTGAGAGGGGTTGGCGGTCAATGACAGGTGCACACTGTTGCCATCGAATTCGCGATCGCTTGAGGCGCCGAGGTGATATTTCACATCGCCAGAGCCGTCCACGTCCTCTGGCTTGAAGCTACCGCCCTGGAATTCGTTGAAAATCGCGCGATAAGGCTTGCCCATCACGTTGGCCAGAATGTTCAGGCGACCCCGGTGCGGCATCCCGATGACGATGTCACTGAGGCCAAGCGCGCCACCGCGCTTGATGATCTGTTCCATCGCCGGGATTAGCGCCTCGCCACCGTCCAGACCGAACCGCTTGGTGCCCATGTACTTGACGTGCAAGAACTTCTCAAAGCCCTCGGCCTCGACCATCTTGTTCAGGATCGCCTTGCGGCCTTCCTTGGTGAACGCGATTTCCTTGCCATAGCCCTCGATCCGCTCCTTCAGCCACGCGGCCTCTTCCGGGTTCGAGATATGCATGTATTGCAGCGCAAAGGTGCCGCAATATGTGCGTTTCACGATCTCAACGATCTGCCGCATCGAAGCGACCTGCAATCCCAGCACGTTGTCGATAAAGATCGGGCGATCCATGTCGGCATCGGTGAAACCGTAAGTCTTCGGGTCCAGCTCAGGATGCGTGCTGGCAGCGCGCATGCCCAGCGGGTCCAGATCCGCGGCCAGATGGCCCCGGATGCGATAGGCCCGGATCAGCATCAGTGCTCGCAAACTGTCCAGCACGGCGCGTTTGATCTGATCGTCGCTGACCTCAGCCCCTTTTTCAGCCGCCTTGTCTTTGATCTTCTTGCCCGCCGCTTTGGCGTCAATCTCGGCCCATTCACCAGTCAGCGCACCAGTCAGGTCGTCTGCTGGCATCGGCGGCCAGTCGGTGCGCGCCCAGGACGGACCGTCGGCTTCGCGTTGAACATCGGGGGCATCATCGCCCATGGCATCAAAGAACGCGCCCCATGCGGCATCCACCGCCCCGGGGTTCTTTGTGTATTGCGCGTAAAGCTGCTCCAGATATTCGGCATTATGCCCCTGCATGAAGCTTGAGGCATGAAAGGCGGAATTGGGCGAATGTTCGGTCATAGGGCTACCTCTGTTGGGTTGGGACCGTATTGATTGGTGCCTGGCTGGCTGGGGCGTGTCAGCCACCATAGAACCAGGAGGGGCGACACCACCAGTACCAGTAGTGTCGGAAGAACGATGAGCAACGTGGCGCGGGTGAACAGGATATCCAGCCTGCCACCATGCTGGAAATGAGAGGCCAGGCCGATACCAAAAACGAGCACAGCTCCGGCGCCAAGGATCAACAGGATCGGCAGCAGAGCATACAGCCCGCTGCGACCGGTATCGTGCATCCGCCGGAAAGCGACCGTCAAATGAGGAAAGAATACAATCAGGCCGACGATGCCCTGCACCGGTTGCGAGGACGTGGCTGACACGGATTTCGAGGTTTCGGTTTCCGTCACCGCGACCTGCGTGAAGAACTGCCAGTCGATGATCCCAGCGATGATGTTCCAGATCACGATGAACAGAAAAAAGAACCAGTATTCGGGCCGCGAAGCACGGCCCGAAAAGGTGAAGAACTTGGAGAAGCAGGTGCGTATGGCGTCGGAGAAGGTCATGCGGTCACTTCTCCATTTGGCACACCAAACCGGTTGCTCCCCGGCTCAGACGCGACAAGCATCATTCCGATGATATTTGCTGTTACCATCACACTCGCGACGAGTGCCACTAGAAACATCGGCCCAAGGGTCAGGAATGCCAAGATCAGCCACAAAATTGGCCCACCTATCAATAAACTGAACAACAAGAAGACCTGGTGCCCAATCCAGATGAGTATAATTGGCATGAAAGGATACAGGGCCTGATGACCATCTTCTCCAGTATCTTGTAACCGTCGGCTCATAGCCGCGAGCAAAGGGATAGAGGTTGCCATCACTACTATTAACCGCCCGATTCCCCAGCCGAAGGAAACACGCCAGTCAAGATGCAGAGTTACAATTATTGGCAGCATAGCCGCCAATGGTCCGAACCACCAAAACTCGGCTCGCGTAGCCCTGCCTGAAAAGACGAGTGCTTTTCGAATACCAGTCGATATGGCTTGTTTCGGCCCCATTAACACTCACTTACTCGGCGGCACTGCCGGGGCAGCGCCCGACCGCCCCATGGGCGGGTGCGTTGCACCCACCCGCAGTCGGGCGCTGCCCTCTGCACACATGTGCGACCGGCAGCCATCACTTACCCAATCGCTTCCAACACAGCCTCTCCCAGCTGCGCCGGGCTTTCGGCCACGACGATACCGGCCGAGCGCATGGCTTCGATCTTGTCCTCGGCACCGCCCTTGCCACCGGCGACAATCGCACCCGCGTGGCCCATGCGGCGGCCCGGAGGGGCTGTGCGGCCTGCGATGAAGCCTGCAACCGGCTTTTTGCGGCCTTTCTTGGCCTCATCGGCCAGGAACTGCGCAGCCTCTTCCTCGGCCGAGCCGCCGATTTCGCCAATCATGATGATCGAAGTGGTCTCGTCATCTGCCAGGAACCATTCCAGCACGTCGATATGCTCAGTCCCTTTGATCGGGTCGCCGCCAATGCCCACACAGGTGGACTGGCCCAGTCCTACATCCGTTGTCTGTTTCACGGCTTCATAAGTAAGCGTACCCGAGCGGGAAACGACACCCACGCTCCCGCGTTTGTGAATGTGGCCGGGCATGATGCCGATCTTGCAGGCGTCAGGCGTGATGACACCGGGGCAGTTCGGGCCGATCAGGCGCGACTTGCTGCCTTCCAGCGCGCGTTTTACCTTCATCATGTCCAGAACCGGGATACCTTCGGTGATGCAGACAATCACTTCCATCTCGGCATCAATCGCTTCGAGGATCGAGTCCGCCGCGAATGGGGGCGGTACGTAGATCACCGATGCGTTGGCTTCGGTCACGTGCTTGGCCTCGTGGACCGAGTTGAACACGGGCAGGCCCAAATGCTCCATCCCGCCTTTGCCGGGGGTTACGCCGCCAACCATCTTGGTGCCATAGGCAATGGCCTGTTCGCTGTGGAATGTACCTTGCGAGCCGGTAAAGCCCTGACAGATCACTTTGGTGTTTTCGTCGATGAGGACTGCCATTTTGTCCCTTTCTCTAGGCGGTGTTGGATTGATGGGGTTCTGCCGCTGGAAGAACCTGCGGCGCATAGGTAATTTTCTGAAGCGTGGCGCGACCAAGGACCAGGTTGGCCATCGTGCGCAGGCCGCTGCTGATTTCGGCGATAGCGCGCCTGATTTTTTGTCGGACCAGCGGCCAGCCCGTAGGGCGTGCGCGGGAGGCACCCATCTGGATTTCGCCCGGCGCTTCGTTGCCTTGCTCGACCATCGCAGGGACCACCTGATAGACATTGACCCGACGCGCCGCAGCCGAGGCTGACGGGTTGAACAACAGGCCATCCAGCGTGATGTCATAGGGCTTTTGCGCCAGGAAATGTTCTGCCGCATTTCGGGTCAACACATATGCGGCACCGCCGGGGTGGCGTGAGTGCATCAGGCGCAGTTCCCGACCCAGATGGGATGAGCTTTTGCACTCAAGTGCGAGGTAAAGCTTTGTGCTGCGCCAGCGTTCGAACCGCACGATATCGGCATCCTCTGGCCACCAGGATGCATCGTTCAACCAATCCGCCAGTTCTGGCGACAGGAAAACATCATCCTCAAGTATCAAGGCCTGTTCCGCGCCAGAGGCGACAACGTCCTCCCACGCTTTGGCATGGCTTAGGGTGCAGGCCATGTCCTTGGTATGGAAATAACCCCAAGGTCCCTCGGACCGGCATTCACGCAGAAAATCCTCACGGGTGGCGGCGTCGCAATCAACAGCGTTGACGCGCGTCGCCGACAGGCCTGCCTTTTGCAGCTCCTGCGCCATCAAACGCGCCCGCCCGGTGGCGCATTCAAGACCTATGAGGAAGATGGGGATGGACATCAGATCGATTGTTTCTTTCGATTTCCCGCGTGAAATGGATAAAGTTGGATTGTAGTTGCCGTGGGGTCGGCCTGTAGCCCACTCCACAGCAACTTGCTTACCCCTTAACCGCCTTGACGATCTTCTCGGCACCGTCTTTCAGGTTGTCCGCCGCGATCACGTCCAGACCCGAGTTGTTGATGATTTCTTTGCCTTTCTCGACATTGGTGCCTTCCAGTCGCACGACAAGCGGAACCTGCAGACCGACCTCTTTCACCGCAGCCACCACGCCCTCGGCGATGACGTCACAGCGCATGATGCCGCCGAAGATATTGACCAGAATGCCTTTGACCTGCGGGTCCGAGGTGATGATCTTGAACGCTTCGGTCACCTTCTCTTTGGTTGCACCGCCACCCACGTCGAGGAAGTTGGCAGGTTCGGCACCATACAGTTTGATGATGTCCATCGTAGCCATCGCCAGACCGGCACCGTTCACCATGCAGCCAATCTCACCATCCAGTGCGATGTAGTTCAGGTCGTATTTGCTGGCTTCCAGTTCCTTGGGATCTTCCTCGGTCGTGTCGCGCAGTTCGGCGATATCCGGGTGGCGGTAGACCGCATTGCCGTCAAAGCCAACCTTGGCATCCAGCACTTTCAGGTCGCCACTGTCGGATACGATCAGTGGGTTGATCTCCAGCATCTCCATATCCTTCTCGACGAAGGCTTTGTAGAGGATGCCCATGAGCTTGACACACTGCTTGACCTGCGCGCCCTCCAAACCCAGCGAAAACGCGATGCGACGACCGTGGTAGGGTTGGTAGCCGGTGGCCGGGTCAACCGAGAAGGACAGGATTTTCTCGGGTGTCGCGGCGGCAACCTCTTCGATGTCCATACCGCCTTCGGTCGAGCAGACAAACGAGATACGGCTGGTCTGACGATCCACCAGCAGAGCCAGGTACAGTTCACGCTCGATGCCGGAACCGGCTTCGATATAGATGCGGTTGACCTGCTTGCCTGCCGGACCCGTCTGATGGGTGACCAGAGTGCGACCCAGCATCTTCTTGGCTTCTTCGGCCGCTTCTTCGACCGATTTCGTCAGACGGACACCGCCCTTTTCACCTGCATCGGCCTCTTTGAAGGATCCTTTGCCGCGGCCGCCCGCGTGTATCTGCGCCTTGACGACCCAAAGCGGCCCATCCAGTTCACCGGCTGCGGTTTTGGCTTCCTCGGCGCGCAGCACGGCGCGACCATCGGAGACCGGAGCGCCGTAGCTGCGAAGAAGAGCCTTGGCCTGATATTCGTGAATGTTCATCGAAATTGTCCCGTCTGACTGCGTTTAACCGTTATAGGCGTGTCTAGCGGGCAAATTTAAAGGGTTTTTTGACCTGAGACGGGAAATTGCCGAAGATTTTCAACATTTGTGATCACGGGTTTTTAGGGTGTGATCACAAAAATTCAAGTGTCATCGATTGATTCGATATTCCTGCACAGTTTTTTGAAATCACATTCGAAAAAAGGGATTTGCGACGTTTGCGCCAACATATGTGGCCGGGGTCCGCGGTGGAAAATGAAAACCGGCCCATAATTGGGCCGGCCTCAAATTCGGATTGTCTGGCAGTTTTACGCCAACGAGCTGTCGATGCCTTTGCACGCCTCGATCAGGCCTTTCACGGCGTTGACCGAATTGTCGAAACCGGCTTGCTCGTCTTCGTTCAGCTTGATGTTAACGATGCGCTCGACGCCGCCTGCGCCAATGACTGTCGGCACCCCGACATAAAGGCCGTTAACGCCCAACTCACCGCTGCAGTACGCCGCACAAGGCAGAACACGCTTTTGGTCTTTCAGATAGGCTTCGGCCATTTCGATCGCCGAGGTGGCGGGCGCGTAATAAGCCGATCCGGTTTTCAGCAGGCCTACGATTTCGGCGCCACCATCCCGGGTGCGCTGTACGATGGCGTCCAGCTTTTCTTGCGAGGTCCAGCCCATTTCAACCAGATCAGGCAGCGGGATACCGGCAACGGTCGAATAACGAACCGACGGCACCATGGTGTCGCCATGGCCGCCCAATACGAACGCGGTGACATCGCGCATCGAGACGTTGAACTCTTCCGACAGGAAATGCGCGAAACGTGCCGAATCCAGCACGCCAGCCATGCCGCAGACTTTGTTATGCGGCAGGCCCGAGAATTCGCGCAGCGCCCAGACCATGGCGTCCAGTGGGTTGGTGATGCAGATCACGAACGCATCGGGCGCATGTGCTGCGATACCTTCGCCGACCGACTTCATGACTTTCAGGTTGATGCCCAGCAGGTCATCGCGGCTCATGCCCGGTTTGCGGGCTACGCCTGCGGTCACGATGCAGACATCCGCGCCGGCGATATCGGCATAATCGCTGGTGCCTTTCATCGAGGCGTCAAAGCCTTCGGACGGGCCGGATTCGGCGATGTCGAGCGCCTTGCCCTGTGGCAACCCGTCAGCGATGTCAAACAGGACAACGTCACCCAGTTCTTTGACAGCTGCAAGATGCGCAAGCGTGCCGCCGATGTTCCCCGCGCCGATTAGCGCAATCTTGGGTCTGGCCATTTGGAATATCTCCGGTCGGTTTTGAAATCGCGGCTGTGCTAGTCGCTAAAACGGCATTAGGCAAGAGTTCTGCGACGTGGCATACAACCGCATACCGTTTGCGAGACCCTATGTGGTTGCGCTAAAGGGCCTTTGAGACAAGCCAAAACCGGGACCGGTGCATGTTTGAATTGAACCTGATGTTTTTTGCAGTGGCGATCCCGGCGGTGATTTTTGCGGGTATCTCGAAGGGTGGTTTCGGCTCGGGCGTGGCCTTTGCGTCATCGTCGATTCTGGCCTTGATCCTAACACCTGGGCAGGCCCTGGCCCTGATGCTGCCGATTCTGATGGTGATCGATGTGGCCACTTTGGGCCCTTATTGGAAGCGGTGGAACTGGGGGGATGCGCGCCTGCTGATCCTGGGTGCTGTACCCGGTGTGGCAATGGGGGCATGGCTCTACCGTTCAACGGATGATGACCTGCTGCGCCTGCTGATAGGCGGCATCTCGGTCGGGTTCGTGATCTGGCACATCGCACAGTCAAAAGGCTGGGTGCGCGGGTTTGCCAGACGGTTGCCGCCCTCCGCTGGCCTGTTTGCAGGGCTGGTCGCGGGATTCACCAGCTTTGTCAGCCATGCCGGAGGCCCTCCGGCTGCCGTTTATCTTTTGTCCCAACGGCTGACAAAGACCGAGTTTCAAGCCAGTACAGTGTTGGTTTTCTGGGTGATTAATATCGCGAAGTTTGTACCCTACGCTTATCTTGGCATGTTCACGTGGCAGACGGCATGGGCCGATATTCTGTTAACACCGTTTGCTGTTCTCGGTGCCTGGCTGGGCGTCCGTGCACATTTCATGTTGTCCGAACGCCTGTTCTTTGGAATTGCCTATGTGCTGCTGACCCTCACCGGCGGTAAGCTGATCTGGGACGCACTTACCTGATCAGGCGTTCGGGGGCAGCGCTTCGGCTACAGCCTCAAAAGCTTGCCCCGAAGCGACGAGGCAGGTGACCCCGTTGGGCAAGGTCACCGTGATGGTCCAGCTGCCGCTTTGAGTTGAGGCGAAAAGTTCCATGACCGCGCCTTGCTGGGCCAGACCAAAGCCCCTGCGCGTTTCGCCATAAGTGTCGGTCAACCTTTCCAGCACATCCTCTCGCGGTGCGCAGTTTTGTCCCTGGGCCTGTACCTGTTGTGCCGCCAGAACCATGATCCCAAGTCCCATCGTCATCTTGAACATTGTCTTTCGCATCCCGAATCCTTTCGGTTCCCTCTGCCGGTCAGGGTGCCGCGCAGGGGCCGAAATTCAATTAAGGCAAAGCACGTTGCGTCGTGTTTGCTGCGGTGCGGCAATTTTGGGCTTGAACTTTCCGGTAAAAAATGCCCCATTCCGCGCAACTTTATTTCAATGGGAGTGGTCCATGGATCCTCGTCAGCGCCCCTATCGTTCGGTTCTCTATATCCCCGGGTCCCGGGATCGGGCTTTGGAAAAGGCCCGCACTCTGCCGGTAGATGCAATCATATTTGATCTGGAAGATGCGGTCGCAGCCGACGAAAAGGACAATGCGCGCGAAACGCTCAAGGCGGCTTTGGCTGCCGGAGGGTACGGATCACGCGTCAAGATTGTTCGGATCAACGGGTTTGACACCGAATGGGGCCGTGCGGATGCCGAGGCTGTGCGCGAAATGGATGCCGACGTTGTCCTGTTGCCTAAAGTGAATTCGGCGGCTGACGTAGACGCGCTGGCTGCGATCACCGGAGATTTGCCGATCTGGGCTATGATGGAAACCCCGCGTGGAATGCTGAACGCAGCAGAAATCGCCGCGCATCCGCTGATGGCCGGATTCGTGATGGGAACAAATGATCTGGCGAAAGAGCTGCAAACCCGCTTCCGCCCAGATCGCCTGCCGATGATGACCTCGTTAGGGCTGTGCTTGTTGGCTGCCAAGGCCGAAGGGCTGATCATCATCGACGGTGTTTACAACGCCTTCAAGGATGTCGAAGGTCTGGCGTTCGAATGTGCGCAAGGCCGCGATATGGGCTTTGATGGCAAAACGCTGATCCACCCGGCCCAGGTCGAAGTGGCAAATACCGCCTTCGCGCCATCGGATGATGAGATCGACCTGGCTCGCCGCCAGATCTCGGCCTTTGAAGAGACCGAGGCCCTTGGCCAAGGGGTCGCCGTTGTCGATGGCAAGATTGTCGAAAATCTGCACGTTGTAACTGCCCGCGAAATTCTGGCAAAAGCAGAGGCGATATTAGCTTTGCAAGCGGGGTAGGCCAGCATGGGCTTTGTTCTTCTGATCTTGGGTGTGGCGCTGTGGTGGGGGGCGCATCTGTTCAAACGTGTGGCACCTGAACGCCGTGCCGCAATGGGTGACGCGGGTAAAGGCGCTGTTGCCCTGGCTTTGGTCGCGTCGATCCTTCTGATGATCTTCGGGTATCGCATGACCGACTTCATCCACGTTTGGGCGCCGCCGACCTTTCTGATTCACGTCAACAACCTGTTGGTTTTGATCGCGATTTATTTGATGAGTCCTGCGGGCACAAAAGGCCGGCTTCTGAACAAGCTGCGCCACCCGATGCTCGGCGGGTTCAAACTGTGGGCTTTTGCGCACCTGTTGGTGAACGGCGATCTGGCCTCGATCATCCTGTTTGGTGGCCTTCTGGCCTGGGCGGTGGTCGAAGTCATTGTAATCAACAAGTCTGAACCTGAGTGGACCCCGGCAGAGCCTGGCACTTACGGCAAGGATGCGATGTTCGTTGTGGCTTCGATCGTTCTGATGGGAATTATCGGGTACATCCATGGGCTGGTTGGCCCATCTCCGTTCGGCTCATAAGGATTTGATTTGATGTCGAAGCTTTATCGCTTGCTGACCGAAGAAGACACTTCGGCCTTCTGTCACAAGGTGTCCGACGCCCTGTCAAAGGGATGGGAGCTGTATGGCGACCCGGCTTACGCCTTTGATGCCAACGGCAACGTAATGCGTTGCGCGCAGGCCGTGACCAAAGAGGTCGAGGCCGACTATTCCCCCGACATGAAACTGGGACAGCAGTAATGGCAAAAACAAATCCGGGCCGATTTTTCGAGGACTATTCTGTCGGGCAGGTGTTGCAGCATGCAGTACCTCGCACCGTGACCGAGGGAGAGCGCGGCTTGTATCACGCGCTCTATCCCGCACGTCACGCGCTTTACTCCTCGGATGAATTTGCCCGGGACTGTGGGTTGCCGGAAAGCCCGATAGATGATCTGGCCGCGTTCCACATCGTGTTCGGCAAGACCGTGCCTGATGTTTCTCTGAACGCGGTTGCCAATCTGGGCTATGCCGAAGGTCGTTGGCTGAAACCTGTTTTTGCCGGCGATACGCTGAGATCCGTATCAGAGGTTATCGGCCTGAAGCAGAATTCCAACGGAAAAACTGGTGTTGTCTGGGTTCGTACCCGCGGGTTGAACCAGTTGGACGAGGTGGTTCTTGAATATGTGCGCTGGGTCATGGTGCGCAAGGCAAACATGGATGCACCCGCGCCCGAGACGGTTGTTCCCGATTTGAAGGCTGTGCTTGATCCGCAGGACCTGATCGTGCCGGAAGGGCTCGATTTTGCAAACTACGATTTTGCCCTCGCGGGCGAGGCGCACCGCTGGGGCGATTATGAGGTCGGTGAAACCATCGATCATGTGGACGGTGTCACCGTGGAAGAGGCCGAGCATATGCTGGCCACACGTTTGTGGCAGAACACCGCCAAGGTGCATTACGACCTGACGTTCCGTCCGGAAGGACGGCTCATTTACGGTGGGCATGTAATCTCGATGGCGCGGGCATTGTCCTTCAATGGCCTTGCAAATGCGCAGATGATTGTCGGCTTGAATGGTGGCGCCCATGCTAACCCTTGTTTTGCGGGTGATACGATCAAGGCATGGTCCGAAGTTCTGGGCAAAGCGGAAACCGGGGTTCCCGGCATAGGCGCTGTGCGATTGCGTCTGGTCGCGACCAAGGGCGGTGATCCGTTCAAGCTGAAGAACGAAGAAGGGCGGTACCTGCCAGGCGTTCTGCTGGATCTCGACTTTTGGGCATTGATGCCCAAATAAGTGATCTGACGGATATGTGACGCCACGGCTTGCAAGGCGTGATAGGTTTGCACAATGAACCTGCTACGCGCGATATTGGCCAGCGTCACTCTGGCTCCGGCGGCTCAGGCCTGCGATCTGGCCTTGGCTTTGGCTGTGGACGTTTCTGGTTCGGTCGATAGCAGCGAATATCGCATCCAGATGGATGGGTTGGCCGCAGGTTTGCGCGACCCGATCGTGTCCGAGGCACTGGTGCGGGGGCAGGCGCGGCTGATGCTGGTGCAGTGGACCGGCTCATCGCGCCAGCGGATCACTATCCCTTGGACCCGTATTGATAGCTTTGCCTCGCTGGATCAGTTTGCAGACCAGGTTGCCGCCGATCCGCGCATCTGGCGGAATTTTTCGACGGCAATCGGCGAGGCGCTTCAAATGACTCTGAGTTCATTCGATTCGGTTTCCGACTGCCGACGGCGTCTGATTGACCTGTCAGGGGACGGTGTGTCCAATGAAGGGATTGAACCTACACGGGTACATGCGGCCCTGCGCGCCGAGGGAATCGTTGTCAACGCGCTGGCTATTGAGGAAAGCGAACCGGACCTGACGGCATATTTCTTTGAGAATGTCATCGTGGGCGAAGGTGCCTTTGTCGTTTCTGCCACCGGGTTCGCGGATTACCCGGAACGAATTCGTCGAAAACTGCTGCGCGAAGTGACGCAGCAAACGGCAGACCTGAAATGACGGCTTGAGAGATTCGTGATCACATCTCTTCGGCCTTGAAAACGCTAACATTGACAGTGCGGAATGTGATATGTGATCACGAGATTATTTTGTGTGATCACATAATTGAATTATCCGTATAATTGAGCGCAATTTGATGGTTTTTGCACTCGCAGCACGTGACAGTGTCGCAAAAACCAGTAAAACGTTCGGTAGCCAACCGAAAAGGAGCCGCCATGGCCGATGTAAATCGGGGCAATCGCCCACTTTCGCCGCATCTGTCGATTTATCGCCCGCAGCTGACGTCGATCACGTCCATCCTGACGCGCATCACCGGTAACGCCCTTCTGCTCGCAGCTCTGTTGATCGTCTGGTGGTTTCTGGCCGCTGCAACCTCGCCCGAGGCCTTTGCCGTAGCGAATGGGGTAATAACCTCGATGCTTGGAGACCTTGTGATGGCGCTGTCCGTTTGGGGGCTTTGGTATCACACGCTGGCCGGTGTGCGGCATCTGATCTGGGACAATGCAGTTGGTCTGGATATTCCGACAGCGACCAAAATGGGTTGGGCTGTTGTTATCGGATCGGTCGTCTTGACCCTTCTGACCCTTGTCCTCGTCGCGTGATTGGAGGCCTGACATGCGTTATCTGACCGACCGCAAACGCGCCGCTGGACTTGGCTCGGCGAAATCCGGTACTGCCCATTTCTGGGCGATGAAAGTCAGCTCGGTTGCTTTGCTGATCCTTGTGCCGTTGTTTGTATTCACCTTTGGCCCGATCCTGGGCCAGCCATTCGAGGTCGTTCTCGACTACTACTCGCGACCTTTCCCTGCCATCGTGGCAGCACTGATGCTGGCGGTTGGCTTCAAACACTTCGCGGACGGTGCGCAGGTGATGCTTGAAGATTATGTTCACGGCACGCTTGAAAAGGTCCTGATCATTCTGTTGACCTGCTTGTCTTATGGCGCGGCTGCGGCTGGCATCTTTGCCGTCGCTCGCATTGCCCTTTAATTCCCGGAGCTGAAAGAAATGGCTGCATACGAATACGAAACGCATGAATATGACGTGGTCGTTGTCGGTGCCGGTGGGGCCGGTCTGCGGGCAACACTGGGTATGGCGGAACAGGGTCTTCGCACGGCTTGCGTAACCAAGGTTTTCCCAACCCGTTCGCATACTGTGGCCGCTCAGGGCGGTATCGCCGCGTCGTTGTCAAACATGGGGCCCGACCACTGGCAGTGGCACATGTACGACACTGTGAAAGGCTCGGATTGGCTGGGCGATACCGATGCGATGGAATACCTAGCTCGGGAAGCGCCCAAGGCTGTTTACGAACTGGAGCACTATGGCGTTCCGTTCAGCCGAACCGAAGAGGGTAAGATCTATCAACGCCCGTTTGGTGGTCACACCACTGAATTCGGCGAAGGCCCGGCAGTCCAGCGCACCTGTGCCGCTGCGGACAGGACCGGCCACGCGATCCTTCATACGCTGTATGGCCAGTCGCTGAAGAACAATGCCGAGTTTTATATCGAATACTTCGCCATCGACCTGATCATGTCCGATGACGGCCAGTGTCAGGGTGTTGTCTGCTGGAAGCTGGACGATGGCACGATGCATGTCTTCAATGCCAAGATGGTTGTGCTGGCGACCGGCGGGTATGGCCGCGCCTATTTCAGCGCGACCTCGGCCCATACCTGCACCGGTGACGGTGGCGGTATGGTGGCCCGCGCGGGCTTGGCGCTGCAGGATATGGAGTTCGTTCAGTTCCACCCGACCGGCATCTACGGATCGGGCTGCCTGATCACCGAAGGCGCGCGTGGCGAGGGCGGTTACCTGACCAACTCGGAAGGTGAACGGTTCATGGAGCGTTACGCCCCCCAGTACAAGGACCTCGCACCGCGCGATTACGTCTCGCGCTCGATGACCTTGGAAATCCGCGAAGGCCGTGGTGTCGGTGCGGAAGGGGATCATATTCACCTGAACCTCAGTCACCTCCCAGCCGAAGCTTTGGCAGAACGTCTGCCCGGCATCTCGGAAAGCGCCAAGATCTTTGCCGGCGTGGATGTCACCAAGGAACCGATCCCGGTTCTGCCAACCGTGCACTATAACATGGGCGGTATCCCCACAAACTATTGGGGTGAAGTTCTGAACCCAACGGCCGAGAACCCGACAGCTGTGGTTCCGGGCCTCATGGCAGTGGGCGAAGCCGGTTGCGCCTCGGTCCACGGCGCGAACCGCTTGGGCTCGAACTCGCTGATTGACCTTGTGGTCTTTGGCCGCGCGGCGGCGATCCGGGCAGGCAAAGTCGTGAATCCTGAAGCTGCGAACCCGGTTCTGAACCAGGCATCGGTCGATAAGGCCTTTGACCGGTTCGACGCGGTGCGCAACGCTAGCGGTTCCATCCCGACCGCCGAGTTGCGGCTTGAGATGCAGAAAACCATGCAGGCGGATGCTGCCGTGTTCCGTACCGCCAAGACCATGGCCGAAGGCGTCGAGAAGATGACGGCAATCGCTGCGAAGATGGACGATCTGAAAGTCACCGACCGGTCGCTGGTCTGGAACAGTGACCTGATGGAAACGCTGGAACTGACCAACCTGATGCCTAACGCGCTGGCCACGATCGTCGGCGCAGAGGCGCGCAAGGAATCCCGTGGTGCCCACGCGCATGAGGATTTCTCTGCACGTGATGACGAAAACTGGCGTGTTCACACGGTTAGTCGGGTCGAAGGCAACAAGGTTGAGCTCAGCTATCGTCCCGTGATCGTCGATCCGCTGACGACCGAAGACGAAGGTGGCATCAGCCTGAAGAAAATCGCACCCAAGGCACGTACGTTCTAAAAGGCTCGGACAGCAGGCAATGGTGAGCAAGCGCCAAATACCCACGAAAACCGCAATGGCCATTGGCCAGTGGTCGGTCCGCGTCCGGTGCTTGTCATGACGGTCGAGGTCCTGCAATCCGGTTCAGGCTATCCCAAGATCATCCTGATCGGGCTGAACCGCTGTGCAACGACCTCGTTTCACAGGCTGTTCCAGAACAGCGGGATACCGTCAGTTCATTGGGAAGATGACCAGGGCCGAAACCTTGCGCACCGCATGTTGACCAACATAGCCATGGGGCGACGACCACTGGACGGGTTCGGAGCGGTGCGGGCCTTCACCGACATCGCTTTCGTCAGCTCACGCTTCATGCTGGACGGGGCGCGTTTCTTCCGTGAATTGCACGCGGCTTACCCGGACGCCTTTTTCTTGCTGAACACGCGCAATCGCGATGACTGGATCGCATCCCGTGCCAACCATTCCGGCGGTAGGTACCTTGAGCGATGCTGCAAGGCCAATGGACAAACGGCCGATGAAGTGAAACACGGCTGGGCACATATGTATGATGTGCACCATGCCGAAGTAGAAGCCTATTTCGACGGCAACCCGCGCTTCCTGCGCTTTGATATCGACTGTGACGATCCGCAACGCGTTGCGGACTGGCTCGCGTCGGATTTTGACGTGAACATCGCCCATTGGGGGCATTATAACCGAGGGGCGTCTCAGCGCGCCCGGACAGGCTGAAAGGCGGCCTTGTGCTGAATGGAGAATTGACATGGTTCAACTGACCCTGCCCAAAAATTCCCGGATTATCACCGGCAAGACTTGGCCAAAGCCGGATGGCGCGACCAATGTGCGAAAGTTCCAGATCTATCGCTGGAACCCGGATGACGGACAGAACCCCCGTGTCGATACCTACTTTGTCGATATGGACACGTGCGGGCCGATGGTTTTGGACGCGCTGATCAAGATCAAGAACGAAATCGACCCGACCCTGACATTTCGCCGGTCATGCCGTGAAGGCATCTGCGGCTCGTGCGCGATGAATATTGACGGGATCAACACGCTGGCTTGTATCTATGGCATGGATGAGATCAAGGGCGACGTGAAAATCTATCCGCTGCCGCATATGCCTGTGGTCAAGGACCTTATCCCTGATCTGACCCATTTCTATGCCCAGCATGCGTCGATCATGCCGTGGCTGGAAACCAAGACCAACCGTCCTGCAAAGGAATGGAAGCAGTCGATCGAAGATCGGAAAAAGCTGGATGGTCTCTATGAGTGTGTGATGTGCGCCAGCTGCTCGACCTCGTGCCCGAGCTACTGGTGGAACGGCGACCGGTATCTTGGCCCCGCTGCTCTGCTGCACGCATATCGCTGGATCATCGACAGCCGGGATGAGGCCACAGGTGAGCGTCTGGACGAGTTGGAAGATCCGTTCAAGCTCTATCGCTGCCACACAATCATGAACTGCGCCAAGACCTGCCCCAAAGGTTTGAACCCGGCCAAGGCGATTGCCGAGATTAAAAAGATGATGGTCGAACGCGCGGTATAAGCACCTGCGCTGAATTGCGGTAAGCGCATGTCGATCTTGCAAAATAAGGCGATGCAGCCCAGGCCGCATTGCCTTATTTTTTGGTCAGGGAGGAGTGATGAGTTCGAGTCAGGATCACTCCAATGAATACAAACACACCGAACCAAAAAATCGACGCTAAAGAGGCGCTGAAACTGCTGGAGCAGGCATGGGCCTACTACACGCCGGAACCGGTTAAAGCCGACAAAGAGCCCGAGCTGTTCGAATACGCAAACGCGGCCTGATCCAATACGACAGCCCTTGAAAAACTTCGGTCAATCGGCAAAGCAGAGGAATGCCTGTTCTTCTGCTTTTGTTGGTCGCCGGAGTGTTCGCCTATTTTTTCTGGCGCTCGCGCCATTCAACGCTGACACGTGATTGTCGCTGGCGACAGGACAGACGTCATGGCATCTGGCGGTGCAACTATTGTGGAGCGGAAATCGCTGCGACGGACCAACCTATGCGATGCCTGAAGGCAAGTGATGGTTGAGAATAGGGCTTTTCGCGAGCCAGAGAATCCGCCACTCTGCACGCCATGACTGGTTCTGAGAATACTGCCCGCCCCCCCGAAGATGCCGAAGCCCGTCGTTCGGTCGCCCCTGTTATTTGTTATCCGAACGATGCCTTGCCGCGACCAGATTTGCCCTGGATGAGATCTGTACGCCAACGGGCAGTCAAAACCGGCGAAGTCCTGGTTCCTCCGCGTGAGGCGTGCTGTTTTGATGTACCTGCCGGGCATTTCTTTCGCATCACATCGGTTGAAGGCCCGCAGGTTGGCGATTTGAACCTGTGGAACCGCAATGATTTATCCGAGCGCTTTTATTCCGGAAAAACGCGGGCTTTGCATGGCACGCACCTGACCACCGGAGAGCGGATGTGGTCCAGTTTCCCACATCTGCGCCCGATGGCCACGATCATAGCGGATACACTGGAATGGTACGGGATCGATGCATACGGGGGATCGGTTCATGACGTAATCGGCACGCGTTGTGATCCATATACGGGCAATTTGCTGTCCGGCACGCAGTATCACCACTGTTGTCATTCCAACCTGACCCGCGCGCTGGCGGATCATCTGAGTATTCCGATGGATGAGGCCGAACCTGTGGTACACGACGTTCTGAACGTCTTCATGTGTACCGGTTTCACTCGGGATACAGGTCAGTATTTCATGAAAGCATCGCCCGTTCGCCCCGGCGACTATCTGGAGTTCTTTGCTGAGATCGATCTGCTGGGCAATCTCAGCGCTTGTCCGGGTGGGGATTGTTCCTCCGAACATTCCTCGGACACAGCCGCGTGTTTTCCCTTGTTGGTCGAAACATTTGCCGCGACGGTCACAGACCTGGATGGCTGGGAAAGCCCGGCGCGCAATGGCTATGATCGCACGCACGGGCGCTAGGTTCAGCGGGCAACTACATCATTGTCAGCTGCTCGGAAATGCGGCCTGTAGCGCGATTTCCACCATGTCTCCAAAGCTGCTTTCACGTTCCGAGGATGGCAGAGCCTCTCCCGTTAGAAGGTGATCGGAAACGGTGAGAACTGCCAGAGCACGGCATTTGTGGCGCGCTGCAAGGATATAGAGCTCGGCCGCCTCCATTTCGACGCCGAGAATCCCGTGGCGCACCATCTGTTCATTCAGGTCCGGGCGCTCATCATAGAAAACGTCCGAAGAATAAATCCCGCCGACATGGGTAGGGGTTGCTTTGGCAGCCGCCGCCTTTGCGGCCGCCTGCAACAAACTCCAATCGGCGCAGGGTGCAAAGTTCAGTTCTTTCATGATACCGCGTGACGGCGTACTCAGCGTTGTTGACGTCATTGCCAGAATGACGTCTCGTATTTTTACGCTGTCCTGCATTCCGCCACACGACCCAATTCGGATCAGGGTTTTTGCGCCGTAATCGCGAATTAACTCGTTTACGTAAATGGAGAGCGAGGGCATTCCCATGCCGCTACCCTGTATCGTTACAGGATTTCCCTTCCAATTTCCGGTAAACCCAAGCATCCCCCGAACGTTATTGACTTGCTTCACATCGTCCAAAAAAGTCTCGGCCGCCCATTTCGCCCGATAAGGATCTCCGGGTAATAGAACAGTTTCTGCAATTTCGCCTTTTTCAGCGCCGATATGAATTGTCATTGTTTGTTCCGCTCCGATCAGATTTCAAGATCGGAAATATCGGCACCCGCCTGCAACGCGTCATGCACCCATTTCGGCTTGCGGCCACGACCTGTCCAGGTTTGTTCCGGATTGGCAGGGTTGCGGTATTTTTCTTTTGTTTTCGTGTTCTTGGATGCGCGGGGTGCGTCGCCTGAAAGCTCGGACAGCGAGTATCCGAATTCCGCGGCAGCCTTTTCTGCGGCTTTCAAAGCCTCACGGCGCTCGCGTTTTTCGGCTCCTACCAAGGCTTTTTCGACATCGTGACGCAATGCCAAAAGGTCTTTACACGACATCTGTTCAAGATTGATCCCCATCATTCATCTCCGAAGGATATTATTTACGGTGCACTTGAGTGCGCACCGTAATTCTAACGAATGGTTTATTCCATCCCAAATATCAAAAGGGAAGAAACGGGGAATTAAGGGTCTAAAACCTCAGTTACTCGGCTGCGAGGTTTTTGGGGTCAACCAGTGTTACGATATCGCTCATGATCGCATTAAGTTCAAAGTTTTTGGGGGTGTAAACCTTGGCTACACCCATGGCTTTCAATTTTGCGGCATCGTCATCCGGAATAATTCCGCCGACAACCACGGGAATGTGAGACAAGCCAGCCTTCTGCAGCCGATCCATCACATCTTCGACCAAAGGCAGATGGCTACCGGACAGGATCGACAACCCGATGACATGTGCGTCATCGTCGCGGGCTGAGGTGACAATTTCTTCCGGGGTCAGCCGGATACCCTCATAGCTGATATCCATGCCGCAGTCGCGGGCACGGAACGCGATTTGTTCGGCGCCGTTGGAATGGCCGTCCAATCCCGGTTTTCCAACCAGAAATTTCAGGCGTCGCCCCAGTTTGTCGCTGACGGCATCAACCGCCGCGCGCAGGTCATCCAACCCTTCGGTTTTGTTCGAGACCGATCCGGAAACGCCGGTCGGACCACGATAAGTGCCGAAGACCTTGCGCATCTCTTCGGCCCATTCGCCGGTGGTCACACCCGCCTTGGCAGCGGCAATGGACGGCTCCATGACGTTTGCTCCTGTCTGAGCCGCTTGGCGCAACGCGGCCAAGGTCGCTGCAACAGCCGCTTCGTCCCGCTCAGCCCGCCACGCATTCAAGCGGTCGATCTGTTCCTGTTCCACGGCAGGATCAACGACCATGATGCCGCCATCTTCAGTCTGAAGGGGGGAAGCCTCGCCTTCCATCCATTTGTTCACGCCGACAACGACGGTTTCGTTGCGTTCGATCCGGTTCAGACGTTCGGCGTTGGAATCCACAAGGCGGGATTTCATATACTCAATAGACGCAACCGCACCGCCCATCGAATCTAGGTTTGCCAGCTCTGCCCGCGCGCCTGCTTTCAATTCTTCGACCTTGGCATCAACAGCCGGGTTGCCATCGAACAGGTCATCGAATTCCAACAGATCAGTTTCATAGGCCAGAATTTGCTGCATCCGCATGGACCATTGCTGGTCCCAGGGGCGTGGCAGGCCAAGTGCCTCGTTCCATGCAGGCAACTGCACCGCGCGGGCGCGCGCGCTTTTCGACAGCGTCACGGCCAGCATTTCAATAAGGATGCGGTATACGTTGTTCTCTGGCTGCTGTTCGGTCAGGCCCAGTGAGTTTACCTGCACACCATAGCGGAAGCGGCGGAACTTTGGGTTCTCAACACTATACCGCTGTTGCAGAATTTCATCCCAAAGATCAACAAACGCGCGCATTTTGCACATTTCGGTAACAAAACGGATTCCTGCATTCACGAAAAACGAAATCCGACCACACAGTGCCGGAAAATCTTCGACCGGAACACGGGGGCGCAGCTCGTCCAGCACGGCAATGGCTGTTGCCAGCGCATAAGCAAGTTCTTGTTCCGGTGTCGCGCCTGCCTCTTGCAGGTGATAGGAACACACATTCATCGGGTTCCACTTGGGGACGTTGGAATAGCAATACTCAGCCACGTCTGCGATCATCTTCAGCGACGGTTTTGGCGGGCAAACATAAGTGCCCCGGCTCAGATATTCCTTGATCAGGTCGTTCTGGACCGTGCCCTGCAATTTGGAAACGTCAGCGCCTTGTTCCTCGGCCGCGGCGATGTAAAGGGCTAGCAACCAAGGGGCGGTCGCGTTGATCGTCATTGACGTGTTCATCTGTTCCAGCGGAATCTGATCGAACAAAACCCGCATATCGCCCAGATGGCAGACGGGCACCCCGACCTTGCCAACTTCGCCACGTGCCAACGTGTGGTCACTGTCATATCCGGTCTGGGTGGGCAGATCGAAGGCAACTGAAAGACCGGTTTGCCCTTTGGCGAGGTTGCCACGATAAAGCGCGTTCGAGGCCTTGGCGGTAGAATGACCGGCATAGGTCCGGATGAGCCAGGGGCGATCTTTCTGCATCTGCGTCATGAAGGGGCCTCGCGTTTCGGTGGGCAATAAAATTACGTCCTGAGGTTCTAAAGCGCAATTTTCGGGACATGTCAATTCGCTGCGTTGCGGCATCCCGCAATTGTTCAGATTGTGAGCAGCTGCGATTGGTGGCAAGGTGCGGCCATGACGCAAACCGTGGAACTTCCGCTTTGGCTTTTTGTGCTGATCGTGGTCTTTGCCATGGTTACTTTCGCTTCACATTTTCTGTTCCCGTCAGTCCGATGGTTTTTCCGCCGCCGGTTGGAACGTGCCGTGGCGCGTTTGAACCAGCGCCTGCAACGTCCGATCCAACCGTTCAAGCTGGCCCGTCGGCACGACATGATTCAACGGCTGATTTATGATCCGCAGGTTGGTAAAGCGGTTCAGCATCACGCCCTCGAAACTGGAATACCCGAAGCCGTTGCGTCCGAACAGGCACGCCGCTATGCCCGCGAGATCGTGCCGTCCTTTTCCGCCTTCGCCTATTTCAGTTTTGCGATCCGGCTAGCCCGGCTGTTAAGCAACACGTTCTACGAGGTGCGGCTTAGCTACGAGGACGAAGACGCGGTCAGGACAATCGACCCTGATGCAACCGTTGTTTTTGTGATGAACCACAGAAGCAATATGGACTACGTGTTGGTTACATATCTGGCGGCCCCGCACTCTGCTTTATCCTACGCAGTAGGAGAATGGGCGCGGGTTTGGCCGCTGAGCCGGTTGATCCGGGCAATGGGGGCCTACTTTATCCGGCGCAAGTCAGGCAGCGAGCTCTACCGGCAGGTTTTGTCCACCTATGTGCGCCATGCGACCGAAGCCGGTGTTACGCAAGCCATGTTTCCAGAAGGTGGTTTAAGCCTGACAGGAGCGCTCGCCCGCCCAAAGCTTGGATTGCTCAAGTATATAATGGATGGGACGACGTCGCAGGGGCGTGATGTCGTATTCGTTCCTGTCGCTTTGAATTATGACCGCGTGCTTGAAGACACCATTCTGACCCGCGCAGCGTTAGGAACAGAACGTCGTTTTCGGGCCCGGATCGGGGTCATCACGCGTTGGATTCTCAAACAGTTCTGGCGGCGAGTGATCGGGCGCTACAAGCGGTTCGGGCTGGCATCGGTCCGGTACGGAATCCCGATTTCTCTGAAAGAGTTCCGGGCCGAGGGCAGTGACGACATGATGACCGATCTGGCGCGCACATTGATGCAGCGTATCCAGAACGCGATCCCGTTGGTCCCGGCCCCTGCGGCTTGTTTGCTGATACGTGACAATGGGCCGATGGCGGAACAGGATCTGCGGTCCTGTATTCAGGCGATGATGGAACGTGACGGTAAGCAGACCCAAGACAATGCGTCGGCCATATCAAGCGCTTTGGATCAGTTGATTGAACGACGGATACTCAAGCGGCAGGGGCATGTTCTTTCCGAATCTGGCCAACGCGGTGATTTGCTGGAGTATTATGCAGCGTCTGTACCGGTTTCCGCGCGCCCTTCTGTTTCTGCGTATGCAAAATAATTTCTGCGACCGCTGGGTCATAAAATTACAATTTAGCATCAAAAACGGTTGCAATATTTCGCGATGGCCAATATTTCATCTGATAAAGCACGCGATTCTGCGTCGCGGCAAAAGTATTGAAAAAGGAGGCCAGCATGGCTTTGGACACCGAAACCGGTATCGCGTCGTATGAGGCACCTGAAAAAGACCTCTATGAAATGGGTGAGATCCCTCCGATGGGATATGTCCCGAAACAAATGTACGCATGGGCCATCCGAAAGGAACGCCATGGCGAGCCAAACACTGCGATGCAGCAGGAAGTGGTCGATGTACCCACGCTGGACAGCAATGAGGTACTTGTTCTGGTGATGGCAGCAGGCGTTAACTACAACGGTGTCTGGGCTGCACTGGGCCAGCCGATCAGCCCCTTCGATGGCCACAAGGCACCGTACCATGTCGCAGGCTCTGATGCATCGGGTATCGTCTGGGCTGTTGGTGACAAGGTCAAGCGCTGGAAGGTTGGCGATGAAGTTGTCATCCACTGCAACCAGGACGATGGAGATGACGAAGAATGCAACGGCGGCGACCCAATGTACTCGACCAGCCAGCGGATCTGGGGCTATGAAACACCTGACGGCTCGTTCAGCCAGTTCACACGTGTGCAGGCTCAACAGTTGATGCCGCGCCCCAAGCACCTGACCTGGGAAGAAGCGGCGTGCTACACGCTGACACTCGCGACAGCTTATCGTATGCTGTTTGGTCACGAACCGCACGACCTGAAACCGGGTCAGAACGTTCTGGTCTGGGGTGCCTCGGGCGGTCTGGGCTCTTATGCTATCCAGTTGATCAACACAGCCGGGGCAAACGCGATCGGGGTGATTTCGGACGAAAGCAAGCGCGATTTCGTCATGGGTCTGGGCGCAAAAGGGGTTTTGAACCGCCGCGACTTCAATTGCTGGGGCCAACTGCCCACGGTCAATACGCCCGAATACGCCGAGTGGTTCAAAGAGGCCCGCAAGTTCGGCAAGGCGATCTGGGATATCACCGGCAAGGGCAACAATGTCGACATGGTGTTCGAGCATCCGGGCGAAAGCACCTTCCCGGTCTCGACCTTCGTGGTGAAAAAAGGCGGCATGGTTGTGATTTGTGCGGGGACGTCCGGGTTTAACTGCACATTCGACGTACGTTACATGTGGATGCACCAGAAACGCCTGCAGGGTTCGCATTTTGCCCATCTGAAACAAGCGGCAGCGGCGAACAAGCTGATGGTCGAGCGCCGCCTGGACCCCTGTATGTCCGAGGTGTTTGCCTGGAACGACCTTCCGGAAGCACATATGAAAATGCTGCGGAATGAACACAAGCCGGGCAACATGTCTGTGCTTGTTCAGGCGCCGCGTACCGGGCTGCGCACACTCGAAGAAGTTTTGGACGCAGGCTGAAACAGTTCAGGACCTTAGACAAAAACCACCCGCGAATCGCACTGCCGGTTCGCGGGTGGTTTGCTGTTTGCAGACCTTTTTCATGGTTTCAAATGCTTGCGATTATTACTCCCGCTATTTTTGGGGAGTAGAAACCGGTGAATAGGTCGAAAAAGATCATACATGTTATGGTTGTGTTAACGCTTCGTTAACTGTTTCAGAGAGACCCTGATGGCGCAAAATGAGTGGATATTGGACGTACTATCGGACCTCAACGCTTTTGCCGTTGCGAATGGGTTGAGCGCGCTTGCAGAACAGCTTGATGATACAAGGCTGATTGCGGCGGCCGAGATCGCGTCCCTAAAGAACGAGGCACGGGCGCCCGCGGATGGGAACGAAAACCGATTTGGGTCAAATCCTTCAGGATTTGGAAAACACCAGCACGCTTGAAGAGCTCAGTACCGTTGCCGAATGTCTGCGAGACACTTTGAAGGTCGCACATCTGACATATCACTGGGTTGACGGCGCGGGGGACCAATACGGCTATACGACCTACTCAGACGCCTGGGACGAACGATACAGGGAAAAAAACTATCATCGTATTGATCCTGTAATTCTGGGGTGTTTCCAGCGATTTCACCCGGTTGACTGGAAGTCTCTGGACTGGTCCAGCAAGGTGGCCAAATCATTCCTTCAGGATGCCCACGACCATGGGGTCGGCAATCAGGGATACTCGATCCCGATCCGAGGGCCAAACGGCCAGTTCGCTCTTTTTACCGTTAACCATAGTTGCGACGATCAAACTTGGCAGACCTTCATCTCGACCTTTGGGCGCGAGTTGATTCTTGTTGCGCACTATATCAATCGCAAAGCGCTGGAGTTTGAAAAAGACAGGCAACCGGATGCAACGCGCAGCCTGTCGCCCCGTGAAATCGACGCCATTACCCTTTTGGCACTGGGTTACAGCCGCGCTCAGGTGGCGCATTCCCTGTCGATTTCCGAACACACGTTACGCGTTTACATTGAAAGCGCCCGATCGAAACTCGGAGCCCTTAACACGACCCACGCAATCGCAACGGCACTCAGCCGGGGATTAATAGTCGTTTAAGGGCAAAGCGTCCTCAAAACGCAATATTAACCACGACTCTGTACCCCCTTCGTTCCTGCACAGGACGACAAGGGGAAAAGTCATGTTGCGTTATCTATATGCCGATGAGTTACACAGATTTCCGACTCTGGCTGAGGGGATGTTCAAGGATCGCGCAGATCAGTTCAAAACCCGGTTGGGGTGGGACGTCCATGTCAACAAAAAAGGAGAAGAGCGGGATGAGTACGACGACCTCAACCCGCTTTATGTCATCTGGGAAGAACCGGATGGCAGCCATGGTGGGTCAATGCGGGTATTGCCGACAACCGGCCGGGTAATGATCAATGAGGTGTTTGGGCATCTCAACGGTGGAAAGCCGATTTGCAGCCCTCTGATCTGGGAGGTGACCCGGTTCTGCCTGTCCCGCACAGCCAGCCCGCACACTGCCGGGGCCATCATGCTCAGCGGCGGTGAGATGATGGAGGGCTTTGGCCTGACGCATATTGCCGGTGTATTTGATGCCCGCATGATCCGGATCTATCGTCTGATCGGGTCGTCCCCCGAGGTTCTTGGAACCCAAGGCACAGGGCGTGACCAGATCTCGGTCGGGCTATGGCCCTATTCAGCGGATGATTGCAACCGCGTGGCCGAACGGGCGGGCATCCCGCGTGAGCTTTCGCGCATGTGGTTCAATGCAGCTTTCGGGCGATCCAAACTGCACCGATTTGCCCTGTCTGCCTAAGGACCGGAAAACGCAAATCCGCATCTGGTGATGGTTGGCGCGGCCCTGTAGGGTCGCGCCATGTCTTTGCCGAATGTGACCTTCTCAGATGATCAGGCCGCCGCGTATGACAGCATCGCCGAGATGCTGCGCTCAGCCGGTGTCGACCTGGAGGACGATGCCCTTCTGAAACTGCCGGGGGCAGGGAAGTCTGGCGTGATGGCTGTGATCGGCAAGGCCGGGTCCGGCAAGACGTTGCTGTTGGCCAAACTTTACAAAGCGCTGGCTGAGACCGGTGTTCAGGTCGTGTCCGGCGACTACGAAAGTCGTAAATCCAGAGACAAGCGCAGCCTTGCTATTCTGGCCCCTACGAACAAAGCCGCAAGTGTTCTGCGCCTTCGAGGTGTTCCGGCAACCACAATTCACCGCATCCTTTATACGCCGGTCTATGACCCGGAATACGAGCGTATCGCCGAATGGCTGGCCGGAAATGACGAGCGCCCCGAGATCGAAGGTCTGACAGACGAAGCTTTGGACCGTGCTGCTGCGTTTTATCGTAACAACAAATCGATTCCCGGAGCGCTGGCCGCTGCCGGATTGCGCGGATCTGACTTCATTACAGGTTGGAAACGCCGCGAGGAACCGCTGGACATCGGGTTTGTCGACGAGGCGTCGATGCTGGATGATCGTCAGTTCGAAGACCTGAAAGAGATATTCCCGACCCTTCTGCTGTTCGGTGATCCCGCACAGCTGGCTCCGGTCAATCAGTCCGGCAGCATGGTGTTTGAAGCCTTGCCCGAACCACGAAAGCTGACGCTTCAGCGGGTACATCGGCAAGACGCGGATAACCCGATCCTGGATCTGGCGCACGCTCTTGCCAATCCGTCGATGGGATTTGAAGAATTTGAGCGTTTGGTCGAAGACACCGCCCGCCGGGATGACAGGGTCGTTTGGGGGCAGCGGGTCGAAGTTGATCTGATGGCGCGCAGCCCGGTTCTGGTCTGGCGCAACGCCACGCGCATTCGTTTGATACAGGCGTTCAGGCAAGTTCATGGCGCACCGGATACGGAGCTTTTGGAAGGTGAGCCGCTGATCTGCGACGGGATCGAGTTGCCGTTGAAGCACCGCAAAAAGCGGTTGGATCTTGAGGCGCGCGGCCTGATCAAGGGGGCCCAGGTTGTCTATCTTGGTCCCGGTCGCAAGCCGGGGTTTTCTCGCTTGCATGTGATCGGGGCCGAAGACCCACAGGTCAGCGCCGCGTCGATTGTCCAGATCGAAAAACCGGATGAGGAAGAGCCCTTCATTCCTTTTGCCGCCCGTATGGGGGCGACGTTTTTGCACGGGGCTGCGGTGACGATACACAAGGCACAAGGATCACAGTGGGACACGGTTCAGGTGTTTGCCCCTGACATTTACGCCGCCGCCCGGATGGGCCGTACTGAGGCCGGGCAGCCTTTGTGGAAGCGTTTGGCTTATGTCGCGATCACCCGCGCACAGGAGCGTTTGATCTGGGTGGTTCGCAATCGATTGTCAAAACCCACCCACCCGTTGCAGATAGATGATTTGCGCGCGGTCCCTGCAGTTTCACTCGCACTGGAGGCAGAAGAGACATGGGTTCCATAATCGTAACTGGTGCAAGCTCTGGCATCGGTCGGGCCACCGCCGAGCTTTTTCTGGCGCAGGGCTGGACGGTCGGGCTGCTGGCGCGCAGCGCGGACAAGCTGAATGCCCTCGCGCAAGAATACCCGGCGGCCATAGCAATGCCCGCCGATGTGACCGACCCGGACGCAGTCAAACAAGCGTTCCACGCCTTCATGGATCGGACAGGGCGACTTGATGTTCTGTTTAACAACGCTGGTATTTTTGCCCGCGGGGGCACAATCGACGAAATCGCGTTGGACGATTGGTATCAAACCGTCAACGTCAACTTGAACGGTATGTTTCTATGCGCGCGTGAGGCCTTTGGGATCATGCGTCATCAAAGCCCGCAGGGCGGGCGGATCATCAATAACGGCTCGATTGCAGCGCATGTTCCGCGTCCGAATTCTGTACATTATTCGGCGACCAAACATGCCATTACGGGGCTGACGCGCAGCCTTTCACTGGATGGACGATCCTTTGGAATTGCATGTGGTCAGATCGATATCGGCAACGCACGCACGCAGATGGTTCAGGATCTGGTGGATGCGGCGCAGGCGGCAGGCCAGACGCCGGACCCAACCATGGCGGTTGAAGATGCCGCGCGTTCCGTTCTGCATATGGCCACCCTGCCGCCCGAGGCGAATGTGCAGTTCATGACGGTCATGGCCACGACCATGCCCTATATCGGCAGGGGGTGAGTGTCAGTTTTCCCGCAACAGTCGGAACGCTGTCGACGCGCCCCAACCTGCGGCAATCGCGATAACCAATGACATCAGCCCGTACCAAACGGGTTGCTGACGGGACATATTGTACAGAAACCGCTCCAACCCGACTTTGCGGACGTCGATTTTGGTTTCGTATTGCGATACAACCTCTCCTCCGCGGGTCAGGAAGATCCGAGCTGAGTAATCCCCTTCGGTCAGGTCCGCAGGCATGTCAATTGACGTCCGGAACAAGGTTTGTTCGTCCACGGCCACAGTGTTCTCGCGGATGGAATACAGCTGTTCAGATTCACGGATACGGATCACGGCATCTGCAAAATCCTGAGCACCACGGATGTGCATCGCCGCTCCGACCGACCGGATCGCGCGTTCGATCGAAATGCGGTGACGCAGGTCTTCGGTATCGGTCAGAATTTGATCCAACGGTTCGCTGGTGGCAACTGCGTAGAAACTTGGTGCCAGGTCGACCAGAACGCTATCGGTGTTTACCCAAATCCCAAGCTTTCGCTCTTTGCGGCGAACCGTTACGGGCTCGGACGGGCCTGCAACCGCTACAATAACCGCGACTGGTGGGCCTGGCGGAATGGGTGATTCCCGTTTGATGGCCCCGAAAATGAGGATCTCAGACCCGTCAAAGTCGGCAGTGATCGCAACACGATCCTGGCTGAGGCCCAGGACGACCTGCTCTTCATCGGCTGCGGCGGGCAGGCAGAACAGGCACAAAGCGGCAAAGACATAGCGCAGCATTCTTAATGCCCCCCGCTGTTGCCAAGCGAATAAAGCTCGGATGGTTCAAGAAGCAAATCAAGGGCCAGCTTGCCGCAGACGACCAGAACCAGCGCCGCCAACAGAACGCGTAGTTGTTCTGCCGGCATGCGCGAACCGATTACGGTTCCGATCTGGGCGCCAATGACGCCCCCGACCAGCAGCAATACCGCCAGGACAATGTCCACTGTATAGTTGGTGGTCGCGTGCAGCATCGTGGTAAATGCGGTTACGAAGATTATCTGAAACAACGATGTGCCGACAACGACTTTCGTGGGCATTCCCAGCAGGTAAATCATCGCCGGGACCATGATGAAGCCGCCACCGACCCCCATAATCGCGGACAAGACCCCGACGCTTAGACCAACTACAACCGGTGGAATGACCGAGATATAAAGACCTGATGTGCGAAAGCGCATCTTGAAGGGCATCGAATGAACCCAGCCACGTTGGCGGCGCTTGGCTGGCGCTGCCCCGCCTTTCTTGGCTTTGCGCAGCGCCCTCAGGCTTTCGATGAACATCAGGCTGCCAATGATACCAAGGAAGACCACGTAACAAAGGGTTACCAGAAGGTCGACCTGGCCTAGGCTTTTTAGATAGTTAAAGACAACAACGCCCAATGCAGCCCCGACTAGACCGCCTGTCAACAAAACCGTACCCATCTTGAGGTCAACGGTCTTTCGTCGAAAATGGGCCAGCACCCCGGAAAAGGACGATGCAACAATCTGATTGGCCTCTGTCGCAACCGCAACAGCCGGTGGTATGCCAATGAAAAACAGCAGCGGCGTCATGAGAAACCCGCCGCCGACCCCGAACATCCCCGACAGAATTCCAACCATTCCACCCAGACCAAGGAGTAGAAATGCATTTACCGAGACTTCGGCTATGGGCAGGTAAATATGCATGATACCGTCACTTTGCGCTGGGTCTTTGCTTGCCTTCTATCAAACTCGAATTCAAGACCGGTTATTGTCGCGTGGTACGGGGAAAACAACATCATACCCCTCCAGGCTCTGCCAGAGAAAAGATCTCCAACGGCGGCAATAGAAGGTCAAATCCGATCTTTCCGGCAACGCCCATGACCAGCAACGCCAACAAAATGCGCAGCTGTTCGGCTTTCAGACGTGCACCGATCTGCGTCCCCAATTGCGCGCCCAGAACGCCGCCAAGCAACAAGAACAGGGCAAGCACTATGTCGACGCTGAAATTTGTCGACGCATGTATCATGGTTGTGAAACCGGCGACGAAAATGATCTGGAACAGGGATGTCCCGATAACCACTTTGGTCGGAATGCCAAGAACATAGATCATCGCGGGTACCATGATGAACCCGCCGCCGACACCCATGATCGCCGACAGGATGCCAACACCAAACCCGACCAGTGCAGGTGGTATGACCGAGATGTAAAGGCTTGATGCCCGAAACCGCATCTTGAAGGGCAGTGCGTGAACCCATGTACGCTGGCGTCGCTTGGGGGCAGGTTGATACCCGGACTTTCTGGCTTTTCGGATGGCGGCAAGGCTTTCGATGAACATCAGGGTTCCGATGGCCCCCAGAAATACGACATAGCAAATCTGTACAGCCAGATCGACCTGTCCGAGATGCTTGAGAAAATTGAAAACCACCATACCCAGGGCCGCGCCAAACAACCCTCCGGTCAGCAGAACGCTTCCCATTTTCAGGTCCACGGTCTTGCGCCTGAGATGCGCCAACAATCCCGAAATGGAAGAAGCGACAACCTGATTGGCTGATGTCGCAACGGCAACCGCCGGGGGAATGCCGATAAAAAACAGTAGCGGAGTGATCAAAAATCCTCCGCCGACACCGAACATGCCAGATAAAACACCGACGACCCCACCGATCCCCAACAGCAGGAATGGGCTGACAGAAACTTCGGCTATGGGAAGGTATACGTGCATACCCTCTTAGAACGGTTGCGGCATGCAAAATCAACTCTGCATGCCGCCTTGCAGCGAACAGGACTGAAACTCCATTCGGAACTGGCCTTATCAGCGCTCTTTGATGTAGGGCTCTCCGCCTGCCCGTGGTGGCACGGCCTTGCCGACAAAACCGGCCAGAATAACAACTGTCAGGATATAGGGCAGGGCGTCCATCACCTGGACCGGAATCACTACACCACCAAGATCGATGTTTTGGAACCGAAGTGCTACCGCCTGAAGCAGGCCAAACAGCAAACAGGCCCACATGGCGTGCCACGGGCGCCATTTGGCAAAGATCAAGGCGGCCAGCGCAATAAAGCCACGACCAGCGGTCATTTCCTTGACGAACCCCGCCTGCAAAGCCGTCGCCAGATAAGCGCCCGCGATACCACAAAGTACGCCACAGATCGCGACGGCTGCGAAGCGCAGGCCAACCACGGATACACCTGCCGTGTCGACGGCTGCCGGGTTTTCACCCACAGCCCGCAGGCGCAGGCCGAACCGTGTGCGGAAAAGCACCCACCACGTTGCTGGAACCATCAGGAATGCCACATAAACAAGGATCGAATGGCCCGAGAGCAGTTCGGAATAGATAGGGCCGACAATCGGAACCCCTCCAAGCGCATCGGCAAATGGAAAGTTGATAGACTCGAACCGGCCGCCACCAAAGAGCGAGGGCGTACGACCGCCCTGTTGGAACCAGCTTTGGGCGACAAGCACTGTCAGGCCCGAGGCGAGAAAGTTTATTGCAACACCCGAAATCAGCTGGTTGCCCCGGAAGGTTATCGATGCCAACCCGTGCAGCCCTGACAGCGCCAATGAGGATCCGATGCCAGCCAGCAAGCCCAGCCAGACTGAACCCGTAACCGCCGCGACGGCCGCAGAAAAGAACGCGGCCACCAGCATTTTGCCTTCCAGCCCGATGTCGAAAATGCCAGCCCGTTCCGAATACAGACCGGCCAAACAGGCCAGCAAAAGAGGCGTGGATAGGCGGATGGTCGAATCCAGAACCTGGATGAGGGTTACAAAGAAGTCCATTACTCTGCCCTCTTCCGCATACCAAGGAACAGTTTCTCAAGCGGCATCCGTACCATGTTGTCCAGCGCACCGGTGAACAGGATCACCAGCGCCTGAATGACCACGATCAGCTCGCGCGGGATCGATGCCCACAGTGCCAGCTCGGCCCCGCCCTGATACAGGAACCCGAACAAAAGCGCGGCCAGCAATACGCCGAAAGGATGTGAGCGCCCCATAAGGGCCACGGCAATTCCGATGAACCCAGCGCCTTCGGTCGAGTTCAGGACAAGGCGCTCCGCCTCGCCCATGACGTTATTGATGGCCATCAAACCTGCCAGCGCACCCGAGATCAGCATCGCAACAATAGTAATGCGAACCGGTGAGATACCGGCATAGACCGCGCCGGTTTCAGAGTGGCCATAAGCTCGGATTTCATATCCCAGCCGGGTCCGCCAGATCAGCGCCCAGACGACGACACAGGCCAGCAACGCGATGAAGAATGTAATGTTTACCGGAGCCCCCCGGAACACCACGTTTTCTGCGGTCGAGAACATTGACTGGAAAGTTGGCAGATGGACGGTTTCGGGGAATCGCGCGGTTGCCGGGTCCTGCGACCCTTGCGGGCGCATGATGTTGACCAACATGTAGTTCAGAAAGGCAGCGGCAATGAAATTGAACATGATCGTGGTAATCACGATATGGCTGCCGCGCTTGGCCTGAAGATAGGCTGGGATAGCGGCCCAAAACGCACCGAACAGCATTGATGCCGCGCAGGCCGCAAGCAATGCAATGCTCCAATGCGGCCAGTCGACGTACAGGCAAACCATGGCCACCCCAAGACCGCCCAACATCGCCTGACCTTCGCCACCAATGTTGAACAAGCGGGCGTGGAATGCGACGGCGACCGCAAGGCCGGTAAACATGAAGTTTGTCGCGTAATAGAGCGTATAGCCCCAGCCATAGGTTGACCCCAACGCGCCTGTAACCATCAGCTTAACAGCTTCGACGGGGTTTTCTCCGATGGCGAGGATGACTAGCGCAGACAGGAAAGCGGCCAGCAACAGACTGATCAGCGGGATCAGAACGACATCGGCCCATTTAGGCATTTTTTCCATCCTACGCGGCCTCTCCTGCAACACCGGCCATCAGCAGGCCAAGTTCTTTTTCATCTGTTTCGCTGGGCAGGCGTTCGCCCATGATATGCCCGTCGAACATCACTGCGATCCGGTCGGACAGCGAGAAGATCTCTTCCAACTCAACCGAAACCAGCAGGATCGCCTTGCCTTGGTCGCGCAGGGCAACGATCTGCTTGTGAATGAACTCGATCGCACCAATATCAACGCCACGTGTCGGCTGGCCGACCAGCAGCAGGTCAGGGTTTCGCTCGATTTCGCGGGCAACGACGATTTTCTGCTGGTTCCCGCCCGAAAAGCTCTTGGCGGCAAGCCAAGGATCCGGTGGCCGAACATCGAATTTCTCGATCTTGGCTTCGGTATCAGCGCGCAGCGCGGAATTGTCCATGAACAGGCCACGCTGATAAGCGGGGTCCCGGTGATAGCCAAAGGCCACGTTCTCCCACGCGTGGAAATCCATAATCAGGCCTTCGCGCTGACGGTCTTCGGGCACATGCGCGATGCGCTGTGCACGACGCGCCTGACCGTCTGATCCGGCACCGCTTAGTGCCAGCGGTTCGCCATTCAGCTTGATCGAGCCTTGTCCCGGACGCATCCCGCCCAGAACCTCTAGCAACTCCGACTGTCCATTGCCCGCCACACCGGCAATGCCAACGATCTCACCGGCACGAACGGTCAGGTCGATACCTTTAACCCGTTCAACACCAGCGGAATCAAAAACGCTCAGCTTTTCGATCTCAAGGATGGGTTTGCCCGGCGTAGCAGGCACCTTGTCGACTTGCAGCAAAACCTTACGGCCTACCATCAGTTCGGCCAGTTCTTCAGGGCTGGTGTCTGAAGTTTTCACCGTAGCCGTCATCTGCCCACGGCGCATGACCGAAACGGTATCGGTGTTTTCCATGATTTCGCGCAGCTTGTGGGTGATCACGATGATCGTTTTCCCTTCGGCTCGCAGACGATCCAGGATACGGAACAGCTGGTCAGCCTCTGCCGGGGTCAGAACGCCAGTCGGTTCATCCAGAATCAGAATCTCGGCCTTGCGATACAATGCCTTCAAAATTTCGACACGCTGCTGCATCCCCACACCGATCTCATCAATGCGTTTGTCGGGGTCAACGAACAGTTCGTATTCTTCTTCCAGTTCTTTCAGTTCTTTGCGGGCCTTGGCCAGAGACGGAGCCAGAAGGCCGCCATCTTCGGCACCCAGAACGATGTTTTCCAGAACAGTGAAATTCTCCACCAGCTTGAAGTGCTGAAACACCATCCCGATGCCCGAGGCGATAGCCGCCTGGCTGTCAGGGATTTCGGTCTTTGTCCCGTTGATCCAAATTTCACCTTTGTCGGCTTTGTAAAAGCCGTAGAGGATGCTCATCAGCGTGGATTTGCCCGCACCGTTTTCACCGATGATCCCATGGATCGTACCGGGGGCGACGCTGATTGAGATGTCTTTGTTGGCCTGAACCGGCCCAAAGGATTTGGAGATCCCTTTGAGCTCAATGGCGGGGACGGTCATGTCTTACCCTCAACTGCCGAAAAGCCCATCCGGCAGGTGGCACGGATGGCAGAGTGGATGGCGGGGCGGAAGGGTTCCTTCCGCCCCGCGCGATATCAGAACTGCAGTGCGGGGCAGCTGTCGTTCTCGTAATAGCTGACAACGGTGATATCGCCGTTGATGATGGCTTTGCGGGCTTCTTCCACCGCATCGTTCATTTGGACCGAAACAAGCTCTTTGTTGTTATCGTCCATGGCGACGCCTACACCTTCTTCGGCCAATCCCATGGTGAACACGCCGGTTTCTACGGCGTCACCTGCTTTCATCGCGTCATACACCGCGACGTCCACACGTTTCAGCATCGACGTCAGGACCTTGCCCGGATGCAGGTGGTTCTGGTTGCTGTCCACGCCGATCGACAGGATGCCTTCGTCGGCTGCCGTTTGCAGAACGCCAACACCTGTACCGCCAGCCGCGGCATAGATCACGTCAGCACCCTGGCTGATCTGTGCTTTTGTAAGTTCCGAACCTTTTACCGGGTCGTTCCATGCCGCAGGGGTGGTGCCGGTCATGTTGGCGACAACATTGATGTCCGGGTTCACGGCTTTGGCGCCTTGTGCGTATCCGCAACCAAAGTGGCGGATCAGCGGAATGTCCATACCGCCGATAAAGCCAACGGTTCCCGATTTCGATGCCATCGCTGCCATCATGCCAACCAGGTACGATCCTTCATGCTCGGCAAAGCCGATCTGGCGGATGTTGGGGATGTCCAGCCAGTTCACGTCGACAGCCACGAATTTGGTTTCAGGATAATCGCCTGCAACGGCCGACAACGGATCGGCCATACCAAAGCCCATGGTGATGATCGGATTGGCACCTGATTCTGCGAAACGGCGCAGAGCCTGTTCGCGCTGTGCTTCCGACTGGATCTCGATCTCGCGGTACTCGCCGCCGGTCTCATCGGCCCAACGCTGCGCGCCATTATACGCGGCTTCGTTGAAAGATTTGTCGAACTTGCCGCCCAGGTCAAAGATCAGCGCCGGTTCGGCGAAAGTTGCACCTGCGGTCAGAGCGACAGCAGCGGCAGCACCCATCAAGGATTTCATCAGGGTCATTTAAGTCTCCCATTTTTTTTGTTGGCACGAGGTAAGTTTAGCCCCGTTTACCCACTTTTAGCGAGCATAAGTGTTGTGATGGCGGGAATTAAGGACGTTTGCAACCGTGATGGTCAATTGATTTCTGACCAAATGGTCTAAAAAATCTTTGGTTGCCGTTAGGGCAGTCGGCGTTCCATCACGAGAGCATCGATATTTGGGCCTGTTTTTCTGGAATAATAACCCTTGCGCTGACCGCACTGGCGATACCCGCATCGCCAGTACAAAGCGATTGCTGCAACATTGTCGGCAGCGACGTCCAGAAAAGCGCGGTTTGCCTGCAAAGTGACTGCCCGGTCGTGCCAGTCGTGCATCGCCTGTGACCCGAGCCCTTGTCTTTGAAACGCTGGGTGAGTCGCAATCGTCAGCAACTCTGCCTCACCCGCGATCACCTGAAACAGGACAAAGCAACGGTCATCCCCGACGTAATCAGTGAACCGGTTCTCCAAAAGGCTGGCGAACTCATCGGCAGTCCATGGGCGTGACTGGGTGAACGCCGCTGCATGTGTCGCTGCCATCTCGTAAGGCGTCATTGGTCCAGCAACACAGGCGGCACATCTCGGGACGGGGCCGCGTCCGCAGGTCTGACATATAGCGGGGCTGGAGGCGCACTGACGCTGTGCCATCGTCTTGCGGCAAGTCTGGCAACGGCTTGTACCTGCAATGCGGGGTCGGGGCAGACATACAAAGGCCCATGCTGTTCGGCCTCGCCCAAAGGCAACAGGCAAGGGCCGGTTCCGGGAAGTTGTACATACACCTGTTCGCGCGGCGCAGGGATGGCTGGACGTTGGCTCTCTTCTGCCAGTTCAATCAGAGCATCGAATCCAGAAACACCCACCGCGGGGACGCCAAGGCCCAAGGCAAGGCCCCGGGCGGCAGAGACCGAAATGCGTATACCCGTGAAATTGCCGGGCCCAATCCCAACACCGATTGCGTCCAGATCGGCCCATACGCAACCGGCTTCGGTCAGTACTTCTTGCAACAAGGGCATCAACCGTTCGGCCTGGCCGCGTGCCATGTCTTCGACACGGGACATTGCGATCACACCGCCACGCAACAAAGCGGCCGCGCAATGCGCGGCCGATGTATCAAATGCCAGGATCGTCGGGTCAGACGGCAACTGGTCGAACCTCGGTCACTTCAGGGATGTAGTGGCGCAGCAGGTTTTCGATACCCATCTTCAGTGTCAGGGTCGATGACGGGCACCCCGCGCAGGCACCTTGCATGTGCAGATAGACCACGCCGCGATCAAAGCCATGAAAGGTAATGTCGCCACCATCCTGTGCCACGGCCGGGCGCACGCGGCTGTCCAGCAGATCTTTGATCTGATTGACGATTTCCGCATCTTCTCCGGTATGTTCGGCATGACCCGAGGCCGCTGCCGCGTCGGCACCCATGACTGGCTGGCCGGATTGATAATGCTCCATCACTGCGCCAAGAATTGCAGGTTTGATGTGATCCCACTGAACTTCGTCGGATTTGGTCACAGTGACAAAGTCGTTTCCAAAAAACACACCGGTCACACCGTTTACCGCAAAGATTCGTTTGGCCAGTGGGGACTTATCACCAGCCTCAGCTGTCGGGAAATCCGCGGTTCCAGTCTCAAGCACCGTTTGGCCGGGCAGAAATTTCAATGTGGCCGGGTTTGGGGTGGATTCGGTCTGGATGAACATGAGGCAGCTCCGTCTGAGGTGTTTCTGATATGCGCTCAGGGGTCGGAGAAGTCAATATTTGGAACGATTCTAAATCGTGAGCGAGTAACGAATCGCCTCATCCAGCCGGTCATCTCCCCAAAACAGCTCTGCCCCCGCCACAAAACTCGGTGCGCCGAACAGGCCAAGTGCTTTTGCGCGCGCGGATTGCTCAAACAGCGCAGCTTTGATGCTCGCATCTTTTGCGCGCTTCACAACTGCCGCAGGCAGACCTGCCATCCTCAGGCAATCCTCAAGCACGTCTTCGTCGGAGATGTCCCGTCCGTCCCCGAATTCAGCGCTGAAGACAGCCTTTGCGAAGGCAACCCGTTCCTCACCATGCGCAAGGGCCAGAGTCAGGCGCGCTGCGGTGAGGGAGTTTTGCGGGAACGGGTCAGGCCGAACTAACGGCAGCCCGCGTGCGCTGCAAAGACGTTCCATGTCACGCCACATATAGCGCCCTTTGGCCGGATACAGGTTGAACGGCGATGTGCGCCATCCCTGATCCGCGAAAATCGGCCCCAATAGAAAAGGTTGCCAGTCGACCGAGACACCTGTGCCCCGTGCGGCCTGTTCGATTCGCATCGCGCTGAGATAGGAATAAGTCGAGGCGAAGTCGAACCAGAACTGCAACGTCTTCGCCACGTTCGATCCTCAGGTGATTTCTTCCAGCTTTTCCTTGCTCAGATCACCGGGAACAATCGTTATCGGGATCGGCAGGCTGCCAGAGTTCTTTGTGAGCTGGGTCACCAGCGGGCCGGGGCCTTTCTTGTCAGTTCCCGCCCCAAGAACGAGAACGCCGATCTCAGGGTCAGACTGAACATGTTCGATGATCTGCGGCACCGGATCACCTTCGCGAATGGCCAGTTCAGGTTCTACATTCTGTTTGTCGCGCATCCATTTGGCGAAGACTTCGAAATGGGCATGGATACGTTCCCGGGCTTCTTCGCGCATGGTTTCGGCAACACCGATCCAGTGATTGAACTCGTCCGGCGGAATAACCGACAAGATCGTCACGCCGCCACCTGTATGCGCGGCACGCATCGCGGCGAACCGCATTGCGTTCAGGCATTCACGGCTGTCATCCAGAACAACTAAGAACTTACGCATGGGTGTCCTCTTCAATTTTAAGAGATCATGCCCGAGCGTTTGCGTGCTGGCAACTCGGACACGTTCATGTCGATTACTAGCGTTCGCTTGCAGCCCAGTCCCAGTAAAGTGCGCGGGCACGGCGGGCAATTGGACCAACCTGAAACTGTGTGTCTTCTAGCGCAGTCACCGGTGAGATCTTGCTCATATTGCCGGACATGAAAACCTCGTCCGCCTGGTGAAAATCCTCGAAACCCAAGACCGTTTCATGAACTGTAACACCATCCTCGCGCAGATTCTTGATATGTCGCGCCCGCGTGATCCCTGCCAAAAATGTGCCGTTGGGGATCGGGGTAAAGACCTCGCCATCCTTGACCATGAAGATGTTGGCTGTTGCCGTTTCGGCCACATTGCCCATCGCGTCAGCGACCAGTGCGTTCGAGAATCCCTTGGAGCGCGCCTCTTGCAACATGCGCGCATTGTTGGGGTAAAGGCACCCGGCCTTGGCGTTGACCACTGCTGATTCCAGTACCGGGCGACGGAACCGCGTGGTCGACAGCGTGGCTGAAGCCGTTTCAGGTGCCATCGGGATTTCTTCCAGACAGATGGCAAACCCTGTGCTGTTTTCCTGCGGAACGATTGCCGTGCTGTCGCCATCAATGCCCCAATACATCGGGCGGATATAAACAGCTGTGTCAGGGCTGTAGGCTTGCAACCCTTCATGCACCAATTCGACCATCTGTTCGGTTGTCATGGTCGGTGTCAGCATCAGGGCTTCGGCGGACCGGTTCACCCGGGCGCAATGGGCTTGCAGATCAGGGGCCAACCCGTCGAAATAGCGGGCACCATCGAATACGGATGATCCAAGCCAGGCCCCATGATCCGCTGCGCGCATGATGGGTGTATCCCCGTCATGCCATTGGCCCTGAAAGTAGGTCCGGATGTTTTTGCCGGTTGCCATGACGCCCTCCTGTGGTTCAGGCAGACCCTAGGTGGGCGTCAGGCGAAGGTCCAGTGCATTCAGCGTGATGCCGATCCGACCATACCGACGATTTCATAGGTCTTTTGCAGGATCGGAGCAGCGATCTGGCGGGCGCGTTCGGCCCCGTGAGCCAGAATCCGGTCAATCTCGGCCTGTTCTCCCATAAGGCGCGACATCTCAGTCGAGATTGGGGCCAGCTTGGCGACCGCCAGATCAGCCAGCATCGGTTTGAAATCACCGAACTGCTTGCCGCCAACTTCGGCCAAAACCTGCTCGATGCTTTGTTCGCTGAGTGCTGCGTAGATATTGACCAGATTACGCGCTTCGGGGCGGCCCTCCAGACCTTCGACATCCGACGGCAAAGCGTCAGGGTCGGTCTTGGCCTTGCGGATTTTCTTTGCGATCGCATCTGCATCGTCGGTCAGGTTGATCCGACTCATGTCCGAGGGATCGGAGGACGACATTTTGCGCGAACCGTCCCGCAGGTTCATCACGCGCGGGGCAGGGCCTCCAATCACGGGCTCAGTCACGGGAAAGAAGTCGACGCCGTAGTCATGGTTGAACTTGATCGCGATATCGCGGGTCAATTCCAGGTGCTGCTTTTGGTCTTCGCCCACAGGAACATGTGTCGCGTGGTAGACAAGAATATCGGCTGCCATCAGGGCAGGGTACGCAAACAGGCCAAGCGAGGCATTTTGCGCATTTTTGCCCGCCTTGTCCTTGAACTGCGTCATCCGTTGCATCCAGCCCATTCGGGCGACGCAGTTGAAAATCCAGGCCATTTGAGTGTGCTCGGGCACCTGGCTTTGGTTGAACAGGATTGATTTTTCTGGATCAAGACCCGCCGCGATAAAGCCCGCGCAAACCTCGCGTGTTTTTTCACGCAGACGTTCCGGATCCTGCCATACGGTGATGGCGTGCAAATCGACCATGCAATAGACGGTTTCGAATTCGGGACCCTGCATATCGACAAAACGCTTGAGTGCACCAAGGTAGTTCCCAAGGTGCAGGTTTCCCGAAGGCTGGATGCCGGAAAACACGCGCGGCGTGAATTGGGACTCAGTCATCAAAGGGAACTCCTGTCTGGAAAAATCAGCCCCCGTCGCTTACCCATGAGGCAAAGGGACGTCAACAGCCGCGAAAGGCCAGCCCAATGAGCAGTGAACATTACACACCGCCTGTGAACCCCCTGCCACCTGCCGTGGTGGCGCTGGTTCTGTTCATCATCGGGATAGAAATTGCCTTCACGCTGGGATCACGCGGGCTGGTTGGAGGACCAGCAGCGGTGGGCTGGCGGCTGGATGCGATCCAGCATTATGCGTTCTCGGCGGATATTTTCGACTGGATGGTACTGAACGGGCGCTGGCCATTCGAACATGTCATCCGCTTCGTGACCTACCCCTTTGTGTCCGCAAATTTCACGCAGGCGATTTTCGTCTGTGTTTTCGTGCTGGCGATGGGCAAAATGGTTGGCGAAGTGTTCGGCGGTTTCCCGATGCTGCTGATTTTTGTTGTGTCGGGCATTGGCGGCGCGTTGGCTTATGCCGTGTTACTGGACCCACGCTATCCGCTGATCGGAGGGTTCCCGCCGGTGTATGGCCTGATCGGCGCATTCACGTGGCTGTTGTGGCGCAAACTGTCACTTGTAGGTGCAAACCAAGCACGGGCATTTCAATTGATTGCAGTCCTTATGGGCATACAGTTTCTTTTCGGCCTGATCTTTGGTGGCAACTGGGAATGGGTTGCCGATCTGGGTGGGTTTGCCACCGGTTTTGGCTTGTCTTTTCTTGTTGCACCGGGCGCGTGGTCCCGGATCGTCGGACGCATTCGCCGGGATTGATCAGGACCGGCGCAGAGTGTGTTTGAACTCCGACAGTTTGAAGGCGCCGAAGATATGACCCAGAAGGAAATATGAGACGGCAGCGACCATGATCAGGATCAGCAGTGCCAGATAACGCCAGCCGGAAACTTCCAGCGCCCACCCGAACAGGTAGAGCGCGGCGTATAAGATCGCGCCCATCCCAAGCGAAGCGGCCACAATCCTGCTCGCGCGCTTTTTGAACCGGTCATCGAAGCGTGCCTCTTCACCCATACGTCGTGAGCCCAAGGCCAGTAGCACAACCATCGCCCACCCGGCAGTCGATGCAGCAATTGCCGGTGCGATCCAGCCCACCAGTGGAAACAGACCAAACGCCAGAGCTGCGTTCACGATCATCGCAACAACCGCGTAGTGAAACGGGGAACGTGTATCCTCGCGCGCAAAAAACAGCGGTTGCAGCGATTTTTGCAACATGAAAGCCGGAAGCCCGACTCCGTAGATGGCAACCGCAAGCGTCGTGGCGGCCGTATCCTCGGGGCCGAACTGACCACGTTCGAACAGCACCGACACGAGGGGGGTTGGCATAACCACGAGGGCGACAGTCGAAGGCAGCGTCAGCAGCAGTGTGAACTCACCGGCCCGGGAAAAGGCATTGCGTGCGCCTTCTTTGTCATTCGCACGCAAACGGCGGGACAGGTCCGGCAACAAGACTATGCCGACAGCAATGCCTACAACACCCAAAGGCAACTGGTAGAGCCTGTCTGCGGCAAAAAGCCAGCTGACGGCATTTTCGGTTTTCGATGCAACCAATTGCCCGACAACCAAATTGACCTGCGTGACCCCCATCGCCAGCGCGGCCGGGACTGCGATACGTACCATCCGTCGCATTTCGGGCGTCAGACGCGGCATGCAGGGGCGGATGTGGATGCCGGCGCGTTCGGTAGCAACCCAGACCAGCGCCAGTTGCGCGACACCGGCCACCGGAATGACCGGGATCAACCACCGGATCACTTCGCCGCCGGACATGGCACCGGCGATCAGGGCGGTGCAGGCGAAAATGTTCAGCAGAACAGGTGCAGCTGCCGCTGCCGCAAACCGCCCGGTTGCATTCAGAACACCAGAAAACAAGGCAGCCAGAGACATGAACAGGATGTATGGAAACACAACATATCCATAATCCACCGCCAGATCGAACCGTTCATCGCCGTAAAACCCTTCGGCGGTAAGCCACACCAGACCGGGCATGAAAACCATGGCCAGCCCGACCAGCGCCAGAACAGCCACGGCCAGAAGATTGAACGCGTCCTGCGCAAAACCCTGAGGGTCTTCGTCGGCTTCCAGTCGTTTGGAGAACATCGGCACAAAGGCCGCGTTAAATGCCCCCTCGGCGAAAAAGCGGCGGAACATGTTGGGCAGGCGAAAGGCAGCAACAAAGGCATCCATCACTGGGCCCGGTCCGATATAGGCCGTCAACAGTATTTCCCGCAGAAACCCCAGAATTCGGCTGGCGAGCGTCCAGAAGCCGACCGTGAACAGGCCAGAGAACAACCGTATTTGCTTCATGAGGCCGCACGCTCGGCGCCTTCGGTGATTGCCGTGCGCAGCTTCGCCTCAAGTCCGCGCTGCTTGCTTTCCGAGTAATACTTCAAGCCAAACATATCCTTGACGTAGAACGTATCGACCACCTGTTCGCCATAGGTCGCGATCACGGCATTGGCGATATACACGTTCGCCGCGGCCAGGGTCCGGGTCAGATCAAACAGCAGGCCTGGGCGGTCGCGTGTGTCCACCTCGATGATTGTGTAGATTTCAGAGCCCTCATTGTCGAACGTGATATGAGTTGGCACGTTGAAAGCGCGTTCGCGTTTCTTGATCTTGTCACGAGACTTCAGTGCTTCCTTGGCGACGACTTCGCCGCGCAGGGTCTTGTGAATCATCTGCGTCAGGCGTGGAAGGCGCGATGCCTCGAACGGGTGCCCTTCGGCGTCCTGAATCCAGAACGCGTCCGTCACGTAGCCGTCTTTGGTGGTATAGCTGCGTGCATCCACGACATTCGCGCCGACCAGAGCCAGTGCCCCGGCGATGCGGGCAAAAATACCGGGGTGATCTCCCATGGCGAAACAGGCCCGCGTCGCATCACGGTCTTCATCAGGTTGCAGGCGAATTTCCATCGCGCCGGGATCGCCGCTTTGTTCCAGCGCGTACAGCATCTCGGCAAACTCGATATGCGTCGCAAGGTTCAGGCCCTGCCAATACGGGGCGTAGTGACGCCCAGTCTCGACCTTGAGGTCAGCTTTGGACCAGTTGTCCAAGGCGCGGCGTAGCGCTGTTTTGGCCTCGGCCCCCCGGTTCGCCCGGTTCAGATCTTCCATACCGGTTTCCAGTGCACGCTTTGTTTCAGCATGCAGGGCGCGCAGCAAGGTGGCCTTCCAGTTGTTCCAGGTGGTCGGGCCAACACCGCGAATGTCACAAACCGTCAAAACCGTCAGCAGATCCAGCCGTTTGGTTGTCTGAACGGCCTTGGCAAAATCGCGCACCGTCCGAGGGTCGGAGATATCGCGTTTTTGCGCCATGTCGGACATCAGCAAATGATAGCGCACCAGCCATTCAACGGTTTCGGAATCCGATTTGTTCAGGCCGAGCCGAGGCGCCACCTTGCGCGCGATCTGTGCCCCAAGGATCGAGTGATCTTCGGGGCGACCTTTCGCAATGTCATGCAGAAGAAGCGCGACGTACAGCACCTTTCGGTTCACCCCGCCTTTCAGAATCGATGACGCCAGAGGCAGGGATTCGACCAGCTCTCCGCGTTCGATCTGGGCAAGATTGACGATGCATTGGATCGTATGCTCGTCCACCGTATAGCTGTGATACATGTTGAACTGCATCATCGCCACGATATGCTCGAACTCGGGCAGGAAAGCGGACAGCACGCCCAGCTCGTTCATCCGTCGCAATGCGCGTTCCGGGTTGCCGTGTTTCAACATCAGATCCAGGAAAATGCGCTGGGCTTCCTTGTCGCCGCGCATCTCGTCATCGATCAGATGCAGGTTCGCGCTCACCAGCCGCATGGCATCGGGATGGATCAGCATACCTGTCCGCAAACCTTCTTCGAACAGGCGCAGCAGGTTCACTTTGTCGGATAGAAATTTTTCAGGTTCCACCAGATCCAGACGGCCGTGAACCACCTTGTACCCCGCCTTGACCCGTCGACGCCTGCGGAAAATGCGTTCCAGCAACGGCGCACCTTTCATGTGCAGCGATTCGAGTTTGGTCAGGAAGATGCGCGTCAACTCACCCACGCGGGTGGCTTCGCGGAAATACCGCTGCATGAACACTTCGACCGCGCGACGCCCGGCGCGGTCCTCGTACCCCATGCGCGCGGCAACCTCGACCTGCATGTCAAAGGTAAGCTGCTCGGTCGCACGACCGGTGACAAGATGCAGGTGCGAACGCACAGCCCAAAGGAATTCTTCGGCCTGAACAAAGGTCTTGAACTCTTCGGGTGTGAACAAGCCCAAAGGCACCAGTTCGGCCACGTCCTGAACGCCATAGACATATTTCGCGATCCAGTAGAGGGATTGCAAATCGCGTAGGCCGCCTTTGCCTTCCTTCACGTTGGGTTCGACCATGTAACGCTCGCCTTGTTTGTGGTGGCGTTCATCACGTTCGTGCAACTTTGCTTCGATGAACTCGCGTTCAGTTCCCTTGAACAGTTCGTCTTTCAGCCTTCGGTCCAACCCGTCCGCCAGCGCCTTGTCACCGGCCAGATAGCGTTGCTCCAACATCGCTGTGCGGATCGTGAAATCCTCGGCGCCTAGCCGCAGACAATCCTTGATCGTGCGTGAGGAATGCCCGACCTTCAGCCGCAAATCCCAAAGGATATAAAGCATCGACTCGATAACGCTCTCGGCCCATGCGGTGATCTTGTAGGGGGTGAGAAACAGCAGATCGACGTCGGAAAACGGCGCCATTTCCCCGCGCCCATAACCGCCAACAGCCAGAACGGCGATCTTTTCACCTTGGGTGGGCGTTGCAAGCGGATGCAGGCCTGTGCTTGAGACCAGCATCGCCGTCCCAACCAGTTGATCCGTCAGGTAAGTGTATGAGCGCGTGAGTGCCCGCGCGTCGAAAGGACGTTCGCCAAATGCCTCTGCAATGACCGCGCGGCCAGACTTTTGAGCCTCGCGCAGAATGCGCACCGTCTCGGACCGCATTTTGGTGTTGTCCGGGCAGGCCTCAAAGGCCTGAGCCAGTGCATCATTGACGGCAGTGCTGTCGAAGATGTCCCCGGCAGGGCAGATCAACGCGCTTTCGGGCACGTTGATCGCGCCAGTCAGATCAGAAACCGGCGCCAGAGAAGCTTTGTGGGGCAGGGTCAATCACAACCACCTGTTTGTTCTGGATCGTGGCAACTGCCAGACCGCGTTCGTTGGTGCCGTCCGGGCGCAGGCGGAAGATGCCGCCAACGCCCTGGAAACCGGCGTTCTGTGTCAGGGCCGAAGCGGTCAGGGCGTCTGATTTGCCCTGGCTGACCAAGGCACCAATTGCGGCGATACCGTCATAGGCCAGACCGCTGATTGGGTGCGGTGCTTCGCCGTAAGTTGCGTTGTAACGCTGACGGTAGGCTTGTGCCTTGGACGGGTCAGGTAATGCAAACCACCCCCCTTGAACCCCCGGAAGCTCCAGAGTTTGAGGAGGGATATCCCAACGTGTCAGGCCAATGTATTGCGTGGTTGCCGGAGAAACACCGGCCTCTGGCAGCAATTGCGAGAACAGCGGCAATGCCCCCGCCGTGGTCGCCGTCAGGAAGATCGAATCCGCGCCTGTCGAATCAACAGTGGCCTTGATCGTGGGAACCGCATTGATGACGCCCTGTTGCGACCGGTCGTATGCGACGGTCCCTGCATTGTTGACCCGGCTGTTCGCTATGGCATTGGCGATTGCGGACTGGCCCAGCTGTCCTGCAGCGTCGTTGCTGTGCACGACCACCGTGTTAACCTTGCCCTGACTGCCCGCATAATTCACCAGCCGGTTGGCCGTGTTGTCAAAGGTCGGGCCCAATACAAAGACGTTGCCGCCTGCAATGCTGGCGTTGTTTGAAAACGAAAGAACGTTGACGTTCTTGCTCAGCACGGCCAACCCGGCAGCATTTGCTGCCTGGGCATATACCGGACCAATGATGATTTTTGCCCCGTCCGCGACAGCCTGCTGTGCAACGGCTGTCGCCGTGTTCGGGTTTCCGGCTGTGTCATAAACGCGTAAGTCGATCTGGACATTCGGCAAATCCGACATCGCAAGCCGCGCGGCATTCTCAAGGCTTTGCGCCAGCGCTGCATCACCAGATTGCGCAGATCCTCTGGGAACCAGCAAGGCGACAGGAACCGGCTTTGAGGTATTGATCGAGGGGCCTTCGCCAAGACCACCCGGTTCACAGGCAGCAAGAAACGCTGCGGTCGTCAGGGCAGCGGCGACTTTCGCCAGCTTGCTTACGGGCTTGCAAACGGTAAACATCTAAATGAAAACTCCCTGATCCGACGGCTGCGAATGCTTCTGTTCTGTTGAGCCGCGATAATAAACGTCACGCTGTGAGGGTCCAGCTTTGAATTTCCAAAAGATCAAGTTGGCTGCGGGCCTGTATTTTGTTGCCACTCCGATTGGAACAGCACGCGACATTACGCTCAGAGCCCTGGATGTTTTGGCCTCAGCCGATGTGATTGCGGCAGAAGACACCCGCAGTTTACGTCGCTTGATGGAAATACATGGCATCCCGTTGGAAGGCCGACGAATCCAAGCTTATCACGACCACAGCGGCGCTGGCGCACGCGGCAAGATCATGGAGGCGCTGGCGCAGGGGCAATCGGTGGCCTACGCGTCCGAAGCTGGAATGCCGCTGATTGCCGATCCGGGCTATGATCTGGGCAAGCAGGCCGCAGAAGCCGGGTATACCGTGACCTGTGCCCCCGGCGCGTCTGCCGTTGTAACGGCCCTGACGTTGGCGGGGCTTCCCACCGACGCCTTCTTTTTTGCAGGCTTCCTTCCCAACGCATCCAAAGCACGCCGCACCCGTATCGAGGCGTTGAAGGACATCCCCGGCACATTGGTGTTCTACGAATCTCCGAAACGCGTTGCCGCCTGTCTGTCGGACCTAGCTGAATGCCTGGGGCCTGAACGGCAGGCTGTGCTTTGTCGAGAGCTGACGAAAAAGTTTGAAGAGGTCCGCCGCGGCAGCCTGTCCGAACTGGCAGCAGAGTATCGGGACAAGACCGTCAAAGGCGAGATCGTCCTGTTGGTGGACCGCAGTCATTCGCAAAGTGTTAACGAATCCGACCTAGAAGAAGCTTTGAAACGGGCTTTGGAAAATCACTCAGTTCGGGATGCAGCGGATCTTGTATCGGAAATGTACGACCTGCCGCGCCGACCGATTTACCAGAAAGCTCTGAAATTGGGCAAGGGATGACATGGGGCGGCGTGAACGACAGGGTTCGATCTCATACCACGCTGGACAGGCCGCAGAGTCACAGGTCGCCGCAGATTACGAACGTCGGGGTTTTGCCATAGCGCATCGCCGCTGGCGGGGCGCTGGCGGAGAGATCGACTTGATTGCGCGCGACGGCGACGGGCTTGTGTTCATCGAAGTTAAGAAAAGCACCAGCTTTGAAAAGGCCGCTGCCCGGATCAGCCGCAGGCAGATCGAACGAATCTACGCCTCTGCCGCGCAGTTCTTGGAAAACGAGCCGACCGGGCAACTGACAAACGTGCGCTTTGACGCGGCACTTGTGGATGGCTCTGGCGCGGTTCACATCATCGAAAACGCCTTTGGTTTTGGCTAAGCCCCATTGAACCCACAGGCGTGCTGGTCCATGTATCTGGCGGGAAACTGAGGGACATGCCATGAAAATCGCCTTTCAAATGGACCCGATCGGGGCCGTGGATATCAACGCCGACAGTTCGTTCCGTCTGGCGGAAGAGGCGCAGGCGCGCGGGCATTCATTGTTTTTCTACGGTCCGGATCACTTGGCCTATCAGCAAGGTCGCATCACCGCGCGAGGTCACGACATGACCGTGCAAAGGGTTGCCGGAGATCCTGCGGTTCTGGGCCCCGAACGTGAGGTGGATCTGGCCGATTTCGATGTCGTCTGGCTGCGTCAGGACCCGCCTTTTGACATGCATTACATCACGTCCACGCATTTGCTGGATCGTCTCAAGGGGCAGACGCTTGTCGTCAACGATCCGTTCTGGGTGCGCAATTACCCGGAAAAGCTGCTGGTGCTGGATTTCCCCGAACTGACCCCGCCAACAACGATTGCGCGCGACTTGCAGACAATCAAGGCGTTCAAGGAAAAGCACGGCGATATCATCCTCAAACCGCTTTACGGGAACGGCGGCGCGGGTGTGTTCCGGCTTGATGCCAATGACCGCAACTTGACTTCCTTGCATGAGCTGTTCACCGGATTCTCGCGCGAACCTTTGATCGTGCAGAAATTCCTGCCGGATGTCAGCAATGGCGACAAACGGGTGATCCTGGTGGATGGCGAAGCGGTCGGCGCGATTAACCGTGTACCAGCCGAAGGCGAAACGCGGTCGAACATGCATGTTGGCGGACGTCCGGAAAAGATCGGCTTGTCCGAACGCGATCTTGAGATCTGCGCGGCGATTGGACCTTTGCTGAAGGAAAAGGGTCAGGTCTTTGTCGGAATTGACGTTATTGGCGACTATCTGACCGAGATTAACGTGACTTCACCGACTGGCATTCAAGAGCTGGAACGGTTTGATGGCGTAAATATTGCGGAAAAGATCTGGCAGGCCATCGAGGCCAGGCTTTAGGCCATAACCCGGGCAGAGATGCGAAAACTCAGTGCCTCGGCCACGTGTGGGCGGCGGATATCGGTCGCGCCGTCCAGATCGGCGATGGTGCGCGCCACCCTCAGGATTCTATGGAAGGCCCGAGCTGACAGGCCGAACCGATCCGCAGCTTTCAACAGCAGTTCTTTTCCTTCGGCATCGGGCGTGGCGATCTCTTCCAGTATTTTGCCTTCTGCGTCAGCGTTTTGTCGTAACTCCGGCGTGTCACGGAACCGGTCTGCCTGTATGGCACGCGCCCTTTCGACACGTGCTGCAACCGTCGACGAACTGTCGCCCGAAGGGGGCAGATCAAGGTCGGTAAAACCCACGGGCGGGACTTCGATCCGCAGATCGAACCTGTCCATCAAAGGGCCCGAGATTCGGTTCAGGTAATCTTCACCACACCCCGGTGCCCGCGAACAGGCACGGGACGGGTCGGTCAGATAGCCGCATTTGCAAGGGTTGGCGGCGGCCACCAGCATGAAACGACAAGGGTACTTCACATGGGCGTTCGCGCGCGCCACCATGACTTCGCCGGTTTCAATGGGTTGGCGCAGGGTTTCCAGAACCGTTCGTGGAAACTCAGGGAATTCATCCATGAACAACACACCATTGTGGGCCAATGAGATTTCGCCCGGTTTGGCCCCTTTCCCACCACCAACTATGGCCGCCATCGAGGCCGTGTGGTGCGGTTCGCGGAACGGGCGTGTGCGGTTTATTCCGCCTTCATCCAGCAACCCGCATAGCGATTGGATCATCGACGTTTCCAGGGCCTCCACGGCTGTAAGCGGCGGTAGAATTCCGGGAAGCCGCGCCGCCAGCATGGATTTGCCCGATCCCGGCGTGCCGATCATGATCAGATGGTGACGTCCGGCGGCGGCGATTTCCAGGGCGCGTTTGGCGCGCTCCTGCCCTTTCACATCGCGCAGGTCGCGATTGGACGGTGTCAGGTTCACTTCGCCGGGTTGTGCCGCTGGCAAAGGGGATTGGCCTGAGAAATGGCGCACGACCTCTCCAAGCGATCCGGCACCGATCACCTGAGTGGCATCGACCCAGGCCGCCTCGGCGCTGGAGGCGCGCGGACAAAGCAATGTGCGGTCTTCTGACGCGGCCGTCATCGCGGCGGGCAAAGCACCAACAACGGGCACCAGAGAACCGTCGAGTGACAACTCCCCCAATGCAACGGTGCTTTCCGCGGCATCGGCAGGGATGATGTCGAGCGCGGACAAAAGCGCGACCGCGATGGGCAGGTCGAAATGGCTGCCTTCTTTAGGAAGGTCGGCGGGGGACAGATTGATGGTGATCCGCTTGGACGGCAGCGCAATGGCCATAGCGTTCAGCGCGCTGCGGACGCGGTCACGCGCCTCGGACACGGCTTTGTCGGGCAGGCCCACGATGGAAAAGGCTGGCAGTCCGGGTGAGACTGCGCATTGCACCTCGACCGGGCGGGCATCAACGCCTTGAAAAGCAACGGTGTGGGCGCGGGCGACCATGGCAGTCCTGTTTTGGTTAACAGGACGTTGCTGCCACGGTTCTGGTTTAAGAGTCGTTAACGGCTGCGCGCATGACCGCGAATTTGGGCCATGCTTCGGGATCGGCCACGGTTTTGTTCCGGCAGAATGGGTTGCAGAACCCCCAACATTGTCCGTCTAGCTCCAGGAAATCGGTGACAGGCTTGCCGGAATACGGGCAGGCGGCGTTGATTGACGGACCACCTGAAACCGGCTTCGCAGCAGATACACCCCCGACCGGCCAAGGGCTGGACGGTAAATCCTGCGCGTATGGGAAGGTGCCGTACACAACGGTCAATCCCATGGCGCGCCACTGTCTGACTATGGGATCAGAGAGCAATTCCATGCAATAAGCCCGGTTCGCCTCTGACACCGGCAGCCCATATCCTATAATCCGCGCAGCAACGGGTGTGTAGAAGACGTCTGCCAGTGAATAGGCACCAAATAACGGGCCTTGGTCTGCCCCTGACACGCTCCGCGCATGTGCCCAGAGTGTTTCAATCCTCTCCAGGTCTGACAAAGTCGCCTCAGACGGCGTAAAGCCTTGCCACACGTTGCGCAGCTGCATGGCGCATTCTCCACGCAGGGCGCTGAAACCGGCTACCATTTCGGCGCATAGCCAGCGGGCTGTTGCCCGGGCTGCGGCATCCGAAGGCCACAACCCGGCATCGGGGTGGCGTTCGGCCAGGGTTTCGGCCATCGCCAGGCTTTCCCCCACAACCGTTCCATCCGGCATGCGCAGGGCAGGGACAAGGCGGGCAGGGGCCAGCGGTTCCATGTCTTGCGCCATGGTGCCGGAATAGAGGCCGATCATGTGGCTGCGATAGGGCAGGTTGAATTTCTCAAGCATCAACCAGCCGCGCATTGACCAGCTGGAGAAGAGGCGATCGCCGATATAAAGGTCATAAGTCATGCGCGGACGATGCCTCAGCTTTTCGGACCGGTAAATCAGTGATTTGTGTTGGACCTGTTCACGGAAGGTGATTGATCGATCCGACAGTCCACACCCCGCCGTTGACAGCAATATCCGTAACGGAAAGGTTGTCGATCCGATGCGCAAAGGTCCGCTGCCCGTCCAGACCAAGGGCGCGTTGTACTTGCGTTAGGATTACGCCGAAATGCGCGACGATCACCAGATCGCGGCCCGTATGCGCGGACATAAGCGCGTCGATCGCGGAATCGACCCGGTCGCGGACCTCATTCCAGCTTTCACCTTGCGGTGGGCGGACATCACCGGGGTTGTCCCAATAGGCAAAAGCCAGCTCGGGGTCTTCGGCTTCAATATCGGCAAACCCGCGAAGCTCCCACTGACCGAAATGGATTTCCCGCAGGTTCGGGTGATGTGGCAGACGGTGACGCTGGCCCTGAATGGCCGAAGCAGTGTCAATTGCACGCGACAGGTCGGACGAAATCACAAATGCATCGGGTGGCAAATGATCGTGCAGGCGCTTCAGCGCTGCTGTATCGCTCAGATCAGCAGGCAGATCGGACCAGCCAACCATCGTCTTTGCATGCGTAGGCCCATGGCGAACAAGATGCAGTCGCGTCACGGCAGCTGCCCTTTCAGGACCAACGGCAACCCGGCGGTCACTTGCACCACCAGATCAGCCTGTGCCGCAAGTGCGATGTTCAGCCGACCCTGCGCTTCGCGAAAGCGACGGGCAAGCGCGTTATCCGGAACAATACCGTGTCCGACTTCGTTCGACACGATCACAATCTGCGCTGAACAAGCGCGCAGGGCCTTTAACAGGTCAGTTTGGACTGCCCCCAGATCGGTTTCGGCCAGCAAATGATTGCTGAGCCATATGGTGGCGCAATCTACCAGACACACCTGATCCGAGGATAGGCTGGACAGCACCGGTCCCAGGTCAAGAGGCTCTTCAATCGTGGTCCACCCGCCGCCCCGCTGTTCCAGATGGCGATCAACCTTCTGCCGCATCTCGTCATCAAACACTTGTGATGTCGCTAGGTAAACTCGATTTTTCCCAGTGGAAACAACGAGGTTCTCGGCAAATGCCGACTTGCCCGAAGCAGCTCCACCCAGAATTAAGGTTAAATCTGACGTCACAGTACTTACCTAAAGATGATCCAATTGGTGCTGTTTTGCGTATCGGTCATAGGTCGGCATGGCAAGCCCGGCCAACGCCTGCAAAACAGGGGAGAGGTTTATGGCACTGGACAACGCGACAGATTTTTCGATGTCCCGGCAAGCGATGAAGGCCGAGTTGCTGGATGCGGAAACGGAACTGAAGCTGGCCTATGCCTGGCGTGACCAGCGTGACGAACAGGCACTGCACCGCCTGATCACAGCGTATATGCGGCTGGCAATTTCGATGGCGGCCAAGTTCAAACGCTATGGCGCGCCGATGAATGACCTTATCCAAGAGGCCGGTCTGGGATTGATGAAGGCCGCAGACAAGTTCGACCCTGATCGCGGCGTGCGGTTCTCGACTTATGCGGTGTGGTGGATCAAGGCGAGCATTCAGGACTATGTGATGCGGAACTGGTCCATGGTGCGAACGGGGTCCACCTCGGCGCAGAAATCGCTGTTTTTCAACATGCGTCGGGTTCAGGCCCGCCTTGAACGCGAGGCCGCGACCGAAGGTCTTGAATTGGATCGCCACCAGCTGCATCAGATGATTGCCACGGAAATCGGGGTTCCTCTGCGCGACGTTGAACTGATGGAAGGTCGGCTGTCAGGGTCAGATTTTTCTCTGAACGCGGTGCAATCCGCCGACGAAGACGGGCGTGAATGGATCGATGCGCTGGAAGATGAACGTGAACAGGCCGCCGAAGCAGTTGAACACACCCACGATACCAAACAATTGCGCCAATGGTTGCTGATCGCGATGAACGCACTGAATGACCGCGAGCGGTTCATTGTGCGCGAACGCAAACTGCGCGAGCCTGCGCGGACATTGGAAAGTCTCGGCGTCGAGTTGGGTCTGTCCAAGGAACGCGTGCGACAGCTCGAGGCTGCGGCGTTCGCAAAAATGCGCAAGAACCTTGAAGCCCAGTCGAGCGAGGTGCAACACTTCATCGCATGAAACAGCTTGCGATTCTTGCCTGTGTTCTGGGCCTTACGGTTACAGCAGCGCGACCCGGACTGGCGGAAAATCTTATTTCTGATGATGTGGCTCTCGCGATGCGGGATGCTGATGTGGTCATTCTGGGAGAGGTTCACGACAATCCCCGCCACCACCTTATTCAAGCTGAAGCGATTATGAAAATCTCACCTTCGGCTGTTGTCTGGGAGATGGTTACCGAAGAAGGCGCGCAACGGCTGGCGCAAAAAGCGGTGTCCAACCCTGAAGAGTTGAGCCGCATTCTGCAATGGGCAGAAAGCGGTTGGCCACCTCTTAGGCTTTATTATCCGGTGTTCAAGGCCTCCGGTGCGCCGGTTTACGGGGCCATGGTGCCGCGTGCTGCCGCGCGGGCTGCGATGGAACGCGGAGCAGCCACCGCGTTGGGTGCAGATGCGGCGCGCTATGGTTTGACTGTACCGCTGACGCCTGAGGAGCAGGAGGCGCGCGAGGCGGATCAACTGGCCGCGCATTGCGATGCTCTCCCGCCCGAGATGTTACCCCAGATGGTTGCGATCCAGCGACTGCGCGATGCTGTGCTGGCTCGCGCCGTGATGCGCGCGATGGAAGAAACGGGCGGCCCGGTTGCCGTGATCACTGGGAACGGACATGCGCGCAAAGACCGAGGTATCCCGACATATCTTGAACGGCTTCAACCCGGATGGAAGGTGGTCTCGGTCGGACAGTCTGAGGACGATATTATCGATGGCGACTTTGATCTCGTAATCGATAGCCCCACAGTAGAGCGTGAAGACCCCTGTGTGGCGTTTCAGGTTCAGAATTAATCGCTGGAACAACCTGCTGGCCTTGCCTAATGTCGGGGCCGACCGGGACAGGAAGGGCTGAACATGCTGTCATCCAAACGCATTCTGCTGATCATTGGCGGCGGCATAGCGGCCTACAAATCGCTGGATCTGATCCGCAAGCTGCGTGAGCGTGGCGCAGCCGTGACGCCTGTGCTGACGCGTGCGGCAGAGGAATTTGTAACACCTCTGTCCGTGTCTGCTCTTGCCTCAGAAAAGGTCTATGGCGATCTGTTCGATCTGACCGCCGAGGCCGAGATGGGCCATATCCAGCTGTCACGCTCTGCCGATCTGATTGTTGTGGCCCCCGCAACCGCGGACCTGATGGGCAAGATGGCCGGGGGGTTGGCAAATGATCTGGCATCGACCCTTCTGATGGCGACGGACACGCCTGTTCTGTGTGCGCCCGCGATGAATGTACGCATGTGGGAACACCCGGCGACGCGACGCAACCTGAAGCAGCTTCAAGCGGATGGCGTGCGCTTTGTTGGCCCAAACGAAGGTGATATGGCCTGCGGTGAATATGGCCCCGGACGCATGTCGGAACCGCTGGAAATCGTCGCGGCGGTTGAGGCGCAGCTTGCGGCAGGACCCTTGGTGGGAAAGCGCGTGCTGGTAACATCGGGCCCGACGCATGAGCCGATTGATCCGGTTCGGTATATCGCGAACCGCTCTTCCGGGGCGCAGGGATCGGCCGTGGCACAGGCGCTTGCGGATTTGGGGGCCGAGGTGATCTTTGTCACGGGCCCTGCTGACGTACCGCCACCGGCGGGTGTGCAGGTCGTGCCGGTCGAGACCGCGCAACAGATGTCGGACGCGGTTGATGCGGCGCTGCCCGTCGACGCGGGCGTGTTTGCGGCGGCGGTGGCAGATTGGCGTGTGGCCAGTGCGTCGGACAAGAAACTGAAGAAAAGCCGCGACGGTCTGCCGGTTCTGGAATTTGCCGAGAACCCCGACATTCTCAGACGCGTCTCGCGGATGGAAAATGGGCGCCCACCTTTGGTTGTCGGCTTTGCAGCCGAGACCGATGGCGTGATCGAACATGCCACCGCCAAGCGACTGCGCAAAGGCTGTGACTGGATTGTTGCCAACGATGTCAGCCCTGCCACCGGGATCATGGGCGGGTCCGAGAATGCAGTTATCCTGATCTCGGACAGCGGAGCCGAAGAATGGCCGCGTATGGGCAAGGCCGAGGTTGCGCGGCGGTTGGCAAGCAGGATCGCAGACGCGTTGGCGGGCTGAAGGAAAGGCAAAACCATGGTTGCAATTCGAGTGATCCGCGAAGACGGGGCAGACCCCGCCGTGGCGCTTCCGTCCTACGAAACTGCGGGTGCTGCTGGCGCGGACGTGCGTGCCAATTTGCCCGAGGGGGCTTCGATTATGCTGGAGCCCGGACAGCGGGCGCTAGTGCCGACCGGTCTGCGCATTGAAATCCCGCAGGGATACGAGGTTCAGGTCCGTCCCCGCTCGGGCCTTGCACTGAAACACGGGATCACGCTGCTCAATACGCCGGGCACCATAGACAGTGATTATCGCGGACCTCTGGGGGTAATCGTGATGAATGCCGGTCAGGAACCGTTCGAGATTGCTCATGGCGATCGTATCGCGCAGCTGGTAGTTGCCCCTGTTGTGCAGGCGGCATTCGAACTGGCTGAGGCATTGGGTGAAACAGATCGCGGGGCTGGTGGTTTCGGCTCGACCGGGCGCGGCTGATGCTGCTGGTTCTTGTTCTGGCAGCGGGGCTATGGGGCGTCGGCTATATCGCGGGCGCGTCAAAAACCGCGCGCGTGGTGTCGGTGAGTGTGTTGTTGGTCGGGGTGATCCTGTCTCATCTGATCTTGCCGAATGGGCATCCCCTGCGCGAAGCAACCGGTGGGTCTGCGGCGCTGTGGCTGATCCTTGCGGGATTCGCGGCCATCGTTTTGCTATATGGCCGTGTGCTGAAGGCCCTTCGCAACCGTGCAGTAAAGGCCTCCAAACCGGAATCTACCTTGCCCTCTGACCGTTTCACTGAAACCGAGCTGAACCGGTATGCCCGCCACATCGTGCTGCGCGAATTGGGCGGGCCGGGTCAGAAAAAGTTGAAACAAGCCCGTGTTCTGGTGATCGGTGCGGGAGGTTTGGGCGCCCCGGCGCTGCAATACCTGGCGGCCGCAGGTGTGGGTACAATCGGGGTCATTGACGACGACATAGTCGAGAATGCGAACCTTCAGCGGCAGGTGATCCACCGCGATGCAGATATCGATATGCCCAAGGTCTTTTCCGCCCAGCAAGCGATGGAGGCGCAGAACCCGAATGTGCTGGTTCTGCCCTTTCATCGCAGATTGAGCGATGAAATCGCGGCAGATCTTTTTGCCGACTTCGATCTGATCCTTGACGGTACGGATAATTTTGAGACCCGCTATCTGGCCAACCGGACTGCCGCCGCGCTGGGCAAGCCACTGATTTCGGGGGCCTTGTCGCAATGGGAAGGGCAGCTCAGCGTGTTTGACCCAGCCAATGGCAGCCCGTGCTATCAGTGTATCTTTCCCGAAGCCCCGGCCCCCGGTCTGGCCCCGTCCTGCTCCGAGGCCGGTGTGATTGGCCCGTTGCCGGGCGTCGTCGGATCGATGATGGCGGTTGAGGCGATAAAGGTGATCACGGGCGCTGGCATGGCGCTGCGGGGTGAGATGCTGATCTACGACGCCCTATATGGTGAAAGCCGCAAGATCACACTGACCCGCCGTGCTGATTGCCCCATCTGCGGTACCGCAAGCGATTAACCTTTCTTAACGTGGGCTGGGGGTTCTGGAACACCCGGCCATGGCGAACTAGCTATAGGGTCAAAGGAGATCCGCATGACCAACCCGATCCTGTCCAACTGGACCACCCCATTCGAAATAGCCCCTTTCGCCGATATTTCGGATGATGATTTTGCCCCGGCTCTGGATCAGGCGATGACCGCGCATAACGCCCAGATCGATGCGATTGCAGCAAATGCAGAGGCCCCTACTTTCGCCAACACAGTCGAAGCCCTCGAGGCTGCGGGCGAGCAGCTGGACAAGGTTCTGTCGGTCTTCTTCACCGTTGCAGGCGCAGACAGCAACCCAAAGCGGGAAGAGTTGCAGCGCGCGTTTTCACCCAAGCTTTCGGCGCATTTCTCGGGGATTTCCTCGAACAAGGCGCTGTTTGAACGCGTTGCCGACCTTTGGGCACGGCGCGATGACCTGAACCTGACCGAGGAACAGGCACGCGTTCTGATGCTGACCCATCGAGGTTTTGTTCGTGCAGGTGCGGCGTTGGACGGGGAGGAAGACGCTCGTATGCAAGAAATCAAGTCGCGCCTCGCCTCGTTGGGGACATCCTTTACCCAGAACCTTCTTGCGGATGAGCGGGATTGGTTCATGGACCTGACCGAACAAGATCTGCAGGGCCTGCCGGATTTCGTTGTGAATGCGGCGCGCGCTGCTGGTGCGGAAAAGGGTGCGGGGGGGCCGGTTGTTACTCTGTCCCGGTCGCTGATCGTGCCGTTTCTTCAGTTTTCACCTCGTCGGGACCTGCGCGAAAAAGCATATCGCGCCTGGGCTGCCCGCGGGGCGAATGGCGGCGAGACCGACAATCGCGAGATCGCGGCTGAGATTCTGGGCTTGCGTGAGGAACGCGCCAAGCTGTTGGGCTATGACAGTTTCGCCGATTACAAGCTGGAAACCGAGATGGCGCGCACGCCGGACCGGGTGCGTGAGCTGTTGATGCAGGTGTGGGAACCTGCCAGGGCCCGCGCCGATGCGGACGCAGAAATCCTGACCCGGATGATGCAGGACGACGGCGTCAACGGCCCGCTGGAAGCATGGGACTGGCGCTATTATGCTGAAAAGCGACGTAAGGCGGAACATGATCTGGATGAGGCGGAACTGAAACCCTACCTACAACTTGACCGAATGATCGAGGCATCGTTTGCTTGCGCAAATCGCCTGTTCGGGCTGGAATTCAAGCCTTTGAACGTGCCGCTTTATCACCCTGATTGCCGCGCGTGGGAGGTTACACGCAACGGTCGGCACGTCGCCGTGTTCATCGGTGACTACTTTGCACGGGGGTCAAAGCGATCAGGTGCCTGGTGCAGCGCGATGCGGGCACAGGCCAGATTCCCGAATGAACAGGCACCGATTGTCATCAATGTCTGCAACTTCGCCAAGGGTGATCCGGCACTGCTGTCTTATGACGATGCACGCACCCTGTTCCACGAGTTTGGCCACGCCTTGCACCAGATGCTGTCCAACGTGACCTATGAAAGCATCTCGGGTACCTCGGTTGCGCGCGATTTTGTCGAACTGCCCAGCCAGCTTTATGAACACTGGCTGGAAGTGCCCGAAGTTCTGACTGAGTTTGCCACCCATGCCGAAACGGGCGAGCCGATGCCACAAGAGATGCTTGAAAAAGTGCTGAATGCCGCCAATTTCGACCAGGGGTTCCAGACGGTGGAATATGTCGCCTCGGCCCTTGTTGATCTGGCCTTCCACGATGGCGACGCCCCAGCAGACCCGATGGCAAAACAGGCCGAGGTTCTAGCCGGGTTGGGGATGCCACAAGCCATTGGAATGCGCCATGCCACGCCCCACTTTGCGCATGTATTCGCAGGCGATGGCTATAGCTCGGGCTATTACAGTTATATGTGGTCCGAGGTGATGGATGCTGACGCCTTTGCCGCCTTCGAAGAAGCAGGTGGCGCCTTCGATCCCGAACGGGCCAAAGCGCTGGAAGATAGTATCTTGTCCACCGGCGGTTCGCGCGAGGCGGAGGACCTGTATCTTGCGTTCCGGGGGCGATTGCCGGGCGTGGATGCCCTGTTAAAAGGCCGCGGTTTGATTGCGGCGTGACGTCAGTAGCCCAGCGTGCGGTCGACCAGGTGCACAAAGGGCTCACCGGCTTCGCCACGCCGGATGTTTTCGCAAATGACCTGTGCGGCAGTGACCGGGCGGGTCTCGGACGCTATGTGAGGGGTCACGGTGACATTCGGATGCGCCCAATAGGGGTGGTCGGCGGGCAAGGGCTCGACACGAAACACATCCAGCGTTGCGTGGCCCACCTGACCCGAGTTCAGGGCATTCAACAGCGCATCATCATCAATCAGCGGCCCGCGTCCCGGGTTGATGATCCGCGCACCTTTGGGCAGCAGGGCCAGCGTTTCCGCATTCAGCGCGTTTTCCGTGGCAGTAGTATCGGGCAGCAACAAGACTACGATTTCTGTGTGAGAAAGCGCCTGGCGCAACCCTTCGGCACCATGCAGGCATGTTACACCGGGAATGTCCCTGGCTGTACGGCTCCAGCCTGAGACCCGAAACTCAAGCGCTGTCAGCGCGCGGGCCACGGCTTCACCCAATGCTCCAAGCCCCAGAATACAAACGTTGCGCTCTTGCGCCAGCGGTGGGACGTCTGGGGTCCAGACACCGTCCTGTACCATGATGTGCCGGTCCATCCCCAGATGGTAGCGCAGCACGTGGCCAACCACCCACTCGATCATGCCCTGCGTCAGACCGTGATCCACCATCCGCGCCAGCGGAACGGTAAGTGTTTTGTTACCCACGATTTTTTCGACCCCGGCCCAAAGGCTCAACACCGCTTTCAGGCGCGTGAAAGGTCTGAAATCCTGTACCCCTCCGTTTGGGGCGTAAACAACGTAATCGACCTGATCCGGTTCGAACTCGGTTCCAAGCTGGACGTCCAGACCCGCCTCATCAAGATATTGTGTCAGCAGCGGCTCATACACCGGCCATAGGGCAGGGCGCGCGGAAAACAGGACGTTCACAGACATCATAGACCTTTCAGATCAACGGGGGCGGTGAATATGGGCGCTTTGGACGATGCCAAAGGCTGCCATTAGAACCAGCATGGCCGAGCCACCATAGCTGACCATCGGCAGTGGTACACCCACGACAGGGGCCATGCCCATCACCATCGACATGTTGACGGCAAAAAACAGGAAGAAGTTCAGCGCGATACCCAGCGTGACCAGAGATGAAAACCGGTCCTTGGTTGCCAGTGCCGTGACCATGCAGAAAACCAGAATCAAGGCATAAAGGGTCAACAGGGTCGTTCCCCCGACAAATCCGAACTCTTCGGCCAACGTCGTGAAAATGAAATCGGTGTGCTTTTCGGGCAGGAAGTTCAGGCGGGACTGCGTGCCCTGCATGAAACCACGCCCGTTCCAGCCGCCGGACCCCAAGGCAATCTTGGACTGTGTAATGTGGTAACCGGCCCCCAGGGGATCGGTGGACGGGTCCAGAAAGGTGTCGATGCGCCGAAACTGATAGTCCTTCAGCAATTGCCAGTCGGTCCCACGGCTGTTGAACACAGTGGCGATAAGGCCCACGACAGCAGCAATAACGGCGGCAAAATAGGCCCAGTGAACCCCCGCCAGAAACATCAACCCACCACCTGCGGCGAGAAGCAGGATAGATGTGCCAAGATCGGGCTGTTTCAGAACCAGCAAGGTAGGCAGGATGATCAGGACAACCGGGATAAGAACCCAAAGCGGACGGGATGTCTTATGCGAGGGAAGCCAGTCGTAGTAGGCCGCAAGCAACATGACCAGCGTGACTTTCATGACCTCCGAGGGTTGCAGGCGCATGAACCCAAGGTCGATCCAGCGCTGCGCACCCATTCCGATGGTGCCGAACAGTTCAACAAATACCAGCAAAGCCACCGAGCCGAGATAGGCCAGCACCGACATGTTGCGCCAGAACCAGATCGGAACCAGTGCGATGATGAACATCACTGCCAGGCCAAGCCCGAAACGTTCCATCTGCGGTTCGGCCCAGGGCGTCCACGAACCGCCCGCAACGGAATACAACATCAGAAAGCCCGCGCTGGCGGTGCTGATCAACAGCAACGTCAGCGGCCAGTTCATATACAGGAATTTGCGAAACCCCGACGGCGTGGATTTGACGGCATATTCAAGATAGCTCATGCACGGTCCTTTCCATCCGGTCGCGCCTTGGGGCGTTTTTCACCCTCCAGCCGTTTTTGCTGTTCTTTGATGTGTTCGCGGTCGGCGACGGGGTAGGCTTCAAGCGGCGGAGTGCCGTCATAAAGAGCTTGCAGCATGATGTCGCGTGCAATCGGGGCTGCGGCTGTGGACCCGCCGCCGCCATGCTCAACAACCACGGCTACGGCGTATTTCGGGTTATCAAACGGTGCAAAGCAAACGAACAGTGCGTGGTCGCGGCGTTCCCACGGCAGGTCCTCGTTGCGGATCACGCCTGCCGCTCGTTCGGCCTTGGTTATGTTTCGAACCTGGCTGGTTCCGGTTTTCCCTGCCATCCGGAACTCATCCGCGATGATGCGGCTTCGATATGCCGTGCCCCGCCTGTCATTCGAGACCGAGAACATGGCCTTGCGGACCTGTTCCAGATTGTAGGAACTGAGGCCCAGTGGTTCTCCGGCGCCCGAGGGTTGTTCAACACCGTCGATCGAGCGCACCAGGCGCGGCGTGACTGCACGACCGGTGGCGATGCGGGCGGTCATCACAGCCAGTTGCAGCGGCGAAGCCAGCATGAAGCCCTGACCGATGGACGCATTTGCCGTATCGCCCACAAGCCACTCCTGACCATACGCGCGCTGCTTCCATTCCTGATTGGGGGCCAGCCCATCTGCCACTGCAGACATCGGGATATCATGCTTGACCCCCAGTCCCAAAGTGCGGGCCATGTCAGAGATCTTGTCGATGCCAACCCGCAGAGCCACGTCATAGTAATAGACATCGCAGCTGCGTTTCAGCGAGAGGTTGAGGTCGACCGTCCCGTGCCCACCACGTTTCCAGCAATGGAAGCGACGACTGCCGACCTTCAGGTGCCCGGGGCAGTACACGGTGTTGCCGGGGGAGACTACGCCAGCTTCCAACGCGGCCAGCGCGGTGACCATCTTGAAGGTCGATCCCGGAGGATATGTGCCTTGCACGGACTTATTCGCCAGCGGACGATACTTGTCTTCTGTCAGTGCCCGGTAATCGGCGACCGAAATGCCGCGAACAAACAGGTTCGGATCAAAACTGGGTGCCGAGGCGACCGCGCGCAGGTCGCCGGTTTCGCAGTCTATGACAACTGCGGCCGCACTTTCGCCCGCCAGTCGCGCCTGTGCATATTGTTGCAGTTCAGCGTCGATGGACAGTTGCAGATCTGCCCCGGGTTGTCCTTCCTGCCGGTCAAGCTCGCGCATGACACGCCCCGTCGCGTTGACCTCGACCCGCTTTGCACCGGCTTTGCCGCGCAGTTCGATTTCCTGCTTTGCCTCAAGGCCGACCTTTCCAATCTGGAACCTTGGGATGCGCAATACCGGCTCAGGGTCTTCGATTTTGCTGAGGTCATAGTCGCTGACCGGGCCGACATAGCCGACGATATGGGCGAAATCCTCGTATCGTGGGTATTGCCGCGTCAGGCCGACCTCGGGCGTTACGCCCGGCAACGCCGGAGCATTGACCGCAACCTTCGAGATATCCTCCCACGTAACCTGATCCGCCAGCGTCACCGGCAGAAACGGGGCCGAGCGGCGCATTTCAGTCCTGGCGCGCTCGATCTCATCTTCGTTCAGAGGGATCAGTTCCGACAGTTTGGCGATGACTTTTTCCACGTCATCGGCATCCTCACGCACAATGACGATGCGATAGGAAGGTGAGTTCTGGCCGATGATCTGACCGTTCCGGTCATAGATACGCCCACGGGTCGGTGGGATAAGCCGGATGTTGATGCGGTTTTCTTCGGCCAACAGGCGATATTCGTCGGCCTGTTCTACCTGCATGAACCGCATTCGTGCCGCCAGACTGCCTATGAACACCGCCTGTAGACCACCCAGCAACAGCGCTCTGCGTGGCAGTCGCTTATAGGCAAGGCCCTGGGATTTGGATTTGCGCTGTTTCATGCCCGGCTTCCCACAGCGCTGACATCAGCAGCGGATATGCGGCGGACTCCCAACGCGCTTTGGCTAAGCAACACGACCAACGGGTAGACAGCGACCGTCAGCACAAGCTGAACCACGACCGGCCCCATTGCAGCCTGCTGTACGGACATCACCGATAGTACTAACCTGTTCATCAAGATGACCGCCGTGATCACAATGCCGACAGACATCCACTCCCCGGCAAATCCCGCATCCCTCATACCCAAAGCCGCTGACTGCAGATAGGCCGACCCGACTACGGTCAGCGCTGCCAATAGACCCGGTGGACGTTGTAGCAGAAAGTCGGCCATCAGCATGACAAGCGCGACCAAAACAGTCGGGACGTAATCGGGCCGCCGCAACACCCAGGCAAAAGTCAGGGCAATCAGGACGTCGGGAAAAGGCCAACGATCGGGTTGAGCGTCCAATGGCAACAGGTGCAGAAACAGCACAGCAAAAGCCAGCAAGGCATAAAGGCTGCGCATGGCCCAGATTTGCGAAGTCGGTCTATCCATCGCTGACCTCATCCGGGGTCAATGCCACCTCTGGGCGGGTGGGGCCTACGATACTGCCCGGATCCTGAATGGGCGGAGCCGAGTGAAACCGCAGAACCCTGAGAAACTCGAGCCTTTCGAAATCTGCCGACAGTCGGACCCGCAGGCGCCCCCCGGGGTCTGCCGCGATTTGACCGATCAGCAGGCCCGCAGGAAACACGCCGCCATCACCCGAAGTGATCACCCGGTCGCCGGGGCGAACCAACTCGCGGTTCTCAAGAAACTCCACCGCGGGCGCGGGGTTGTTGTCGCCTTTGATCAGAGCGGTCTGCCCAGAAGGTTGAATGGTTGCGGGAATGGCGCTGGTCGCGTCCGTCACAAGGATCACGCGTGCCGTGTCAGGGCCAACACCTGATATCCGTCCCACCAGGCCAATGCCGTCCATCGTGGCCCATCCATCTACGATCCCGTCACGCTCTCCGACATTCAGCAGAACGGATTGCCGGAATGGCGACCCGCTGTCTGCCATGACAACGCCGGTGATGTAGGTCAGACGAGGGTCAAGGCGGACATTGTTCAGATCTAGAAGTCGCGCGTTTTCCTGTTCAAGCTGCAAAGCAGCCTCTTTCCAGGCGCGCATTAGGCGCAGTTCGCTACGCAGTTCCCTGTTTTGCTCGGTCAGGCGCTGATAGCTTTGGAAGTCACGCACCAGATTGACGGCGGCAGTCACCGGGACCATGGCCCATTCCATCGATGGTACAACCGTATCCACGATTCGCGCGCGGAACCGTTCTACACGCGGGCTGTCGATCCGCCACAAAAGGAAGATACCAAGCAGGCACAGCACAACGATCCCCAGCAACAAGCGTCGCAGGGGGGGCGTGTACTCATCGCGCTGTGATCGGTCTTTTGCCACAGGTTACCTTCCCGTGCTGCTCGCGCCGATATAACCCTATCTTCCGAGGGTGCGCGCCTTAGCTTTCGTAGTCAATCGCGTGGCGCAGCTGTTTTTCATATTCCAGTGCCTTGCCGGTGCCCAAAGCCACACAATTCAGGCTTTCGTCCGCAATGGAAACCGCCAGGCCTGTCTGTTCGCGCAGGGCCAGGTCCAGATCGCCCAGCAGCGCACCGCCACCGGTCAGCATCACACCGCGGTCGACAATGTCCGCAGCCAAGTCGGGCGGCGTTGTCTCAAGTGCGGTCATAACAGCCTCGCAGATCTGTTGCACGGGCTCTGACAACGCTTCGGCTATCTGGGCCTGGCTGATCTCGATTTCCTTGGGCACGCCGTTCAACAGGTCACGCCCCCGGATATGCATCGACTGACCGCGCCCGTCGTCGGGCATGCGGGCGGTGCCGATGGTTGTCTTGATGCGCTCAGCCGTGGATTCACCCACCAGAAGGTTCTGTTGGCGACGCAGGTAGGAAATGATGGCCTCGTCCATCCGGTCACCACCAACACGGACCGAACGGGCATAGACAATGTCGCCCAACGACAGAACCGCAACCTCGGTGGTGCCCCCGCCAATATCGACAACCATGTTGCCGGTCGGGTCGGTGATCGGCATACCGGCCCCGATCGCGGCCGCAATCGGTTCGGCAATCAGGCCCGCGCGACGGGCACCTGCTGACAAGACCGACTGACGAATTGCGCGCTTTTCGACCGGGGTTGCGCCATGGGGAACGCAGACAATGATCTTGGGTTTCGAGAAAGTCGAGCGCTTGTGCACCTTGCGGATGAAGTGCTTGATCATTTCTTCGGCAGTATCAAAATCGGCGATCACACCTTCGCGCATCGGACGGATGGCCTCGATCGAACCGGGTGTCCGACCCAGCATCAGCTTTGCATCTTCGCCAACGGCCAGAACTTTCTTCACACCGTCCTTGACGTGATAGGCCACAACCGAAGGTTCAGACAGGATGACACCGCGCCCCTTGACGTAAACCAGCGTGTTTGCTGTTCCAAGGTCGATAGCCATGTCCGCTGTGAACAGGCCGCCCAGATTGCCAAAGATCCCCATGTTTTCCCTGATCCTGTAATGTCGGTTTTCTACTGCCCGCGACTCGACGGTTCCGGGACGGATGACTTATAGGGTGCCATCACGCCCGGTAAAAGGGCTGATTCCGCGACAATCAGCACCTTTCCGCCTTATTGAATGGGACTTTAGAAGGCAAAATGCTCTCTTATCAACACATTTACCACGCCGGGAATCTGGCGGATGTCCAAAAGCACGCATTACTGGCGTGGGTGCTGGATTATCTGACACGCAAAGACAAGCCGCTCAGCTATATCGAGACGCATTCCGGGCGCGGGTTGTACCGGTTGGATGCAGACGAATCCATTCGGACAGGAGAGGCAGCGGAAGGGATCGGTCGCGCACAGCGGGAAGGGTGGTTCGGGCCCGACCACCCGATGGAGCAGGTCCTGAAGCAGGTACAGGCGCGGTACGGCGACACGGCCTATCCGGGATCGCCGATGATTGCTGCGACAATGTTGCGGGAACAGGACAGTTTGAACCTCGCGGAACTGCACCCACAGGAATTTGCGGCCCTGTCGTTGGCGATGTCGCCGTTTGGGGCGAAGGTCTATCAGCAGGATGGGTTCGATCTGGCGCAGTCTTTGCTGCCTCCGACTCCGCGCCGGGGCATGATGCTGATTGACCCCAGTTACGAGGTGAAAACCGATTACGACCGCATGCCCGGCATTATCGCCAAGCTGCACCGCAAGTGGAATGTGGGCGTGATTGCCCTTTGGTACCCGATCCTGACGGATGAGAGGCACGTCGGGATGGTCGCCGCTTTGAAGGCTCAGAATATGCCGAAATCTGTGCGTCATGAGGTCCGCTTTCCCGCCGCGCGCGAAGGGCATCGGATGGTGGGGTCCGGGATGTTCATTGTGAATGCGCCATTCGGGTTTGCCGAAGAAACGCAAAAACTGGATGCGCTTTTTTCCGGTCTCGGCTGACACCAGACGACATGTTGAAGGCGCACGCCACCTCGCCGATACACGCCCTGCATGTACCGATTAAAATTCTTGTTCGGTCAGGGCATGCGGCACTAGACTTGGCGCTGGGGGGATCGCAATGAATCGCAGACTCGCAGCAGTTCTGGCAGCAGACATGGTGGGTTACAGCCGCCTGATGGAAGCGGATGAACAAGGCACCTTGGCCCGTTTGCGCACTCATAGGATCGAATTAATCGACCCCTCGATCGAAAAAAACCGAGGCACTGTTATCAAGACAACCGGCGATGGGATGTTGGTCGAGTTCACCAGCGCCTGCGATGCCGTGGCTTGTGCCGTCGAAGTCCAGAACCGGATGTTTCGCAGAAATGCAGATGTGCCTAAGGATCAGCGCATCCAATTTCGGATCGGCATCAATCTGGATGAAATCATCTTTGAAGACGGGGATATTTTCGGTAGTGGGGTCAATGTGGCCGCGCGCCTGGAACAGTCTGCCTCTCCTGGTGACGTGTTGATTTCCGGCGCGGTGCACAACCAGGTGACCAGTCGGCTGGATCTTCGCTTTCAGGATCTGGGGGAGATTTCGCTCAAGAATATTTCCCAGCCGGTTCATGCCTTCCGCGTTGAACTGGACGCGCCTGCTGCGGCGGCTGGTGAAAATTCCAAAGAGGACGGCTCAACCAGAGTCGTCAAACCGACAATTGCGGTTCTGCCGTTCGAGAACATGAGCGGCGATCCCGAACAGGAGTTCTTCGTCGACGGTTTGACTGAAGACCTGTTAACCGAACTCAGCCGTCGGCACGAGTTGTTCGTGATTTCGCGCAATTCCAGTTTCGTCTACAAGGGGCAGGCCGTGAACCTTCGCCAAGTCGGCGAGACTCTGGGCGCGCAATACATCGTCGAAGGCAGTGTGCGCAAAGCCGGAAATCGCCTGCGCGTCACGGTACAGTTGATCGACAGTCAGAACGACGCCCATATCTGGGCCGAGAAATACGACCGTGACCTGGATGATATCTTTACCATCCAGGACGAGGTCACTTCGGCAGTTGTGGCGACACTGCCGGGCCGCATCGAAGCGTCGCAACAGGAAGAGTTAAAGCGAAAGACCCCTTCAAATTTCGCGGCGTATGAGTGCGTTCTGGCCGCAAAGGTTCTGCACCACCGCAGCACACGTGAGGACAATGCCGAAGCGATGAAACTGATCGAGCGGGCCATCGAACTGGACCCGGAATATGCTCATGCCCATGCCTGGCGCGGTTGCATTCGCGGTCAGGCCTGGGGGTACGGCTGGGCCGAGGACGGCGAGGCGATGAAGATGCTGGCGCTGGATTCGGCCAAGAAGGCGGCATCACTGGACGATAACGATGCCGACGTACACAGGTTGATGGCGGCGGTGGAAATTTTGCAAAATGACCTTGGGCGCGCCCGCTACCATCAGGAACGCGCGCTGTCTTTGAATCCAAACTACGATTTGGTCGTGGTGCAGATGGGAGAGTTGCTGACCTGGTCCGGTCGACCCGAGGAAGGTGCCGAGTGGATCGAAAAAGCGATGCGGCTGAACCCCCATCATCCGGCCCGGTTCTGGAGCCATTTGGGCAAAGCCCATTTCGGCGCAAAGCAATATGAAGCTGCGATCGAGGACTTTTCGCGCTTACCGGCATTGGATGTGGTTCAGCACGCCTATGTTGCGGCGTGTCACAGTTGGCTGGGCAACGAGGCCAAAGCCCGCCAACATGTCAAGGAAATCCATGTGTCACAGCCGGATTTGACTGTTCAGGACCTTGTCGCGAACCTTCATTACGGACGCGAAGAGGATTTGCAGCATCTTATCCAGGGGCTGGCTAAGGCTGGATTGTCCTGAGGTAAAAAACGGCCCGGAAGTTCGGGCCGTTTTCTGGAGCTTCGTCGATCAGGTCAGGTCTTTATAGCTGATCTCGCGCGCATCTGCGCCCGGTCCAGCCTTTTCACGGCGCACGATCAGGCGGTTGAGAGCGTGGATATAAGCCTTAGCTGATGCCACGACGGTATCGGTGTTTGCCGACTGGCCTGTTGCGATCATGCCATCCTCTTCCAGGCGCACGGAAACCGTTGCCTGCGCGTCCGTGCCCTCGGTTACGGCATGAACCTGATAAAGCTGAAGACGCGCCGTGTTGGGATAAATCGCACGAATCGCCTTAAAGGTTGCATCCACCGGGCCGTCGCCATGTTCGGTGGCGATTTTGTCCACGCCTTCTACTTCCAGCTCGACCGTCGATTCCGCCTTACCGCCCGTGCCGCAAGTCACCTTCATCGAAACCAGTTGCAGGTGGTCGTCGGCCTCGTCCAGCGTCATCAGCGCAATGAGATCGTCGTCGAACACCTCTTTCTTTCGATCCGCCAGATCCTTGAACCGGACGAAGATATCCTTGAGTTGGTTGTCACCAACCTCAAACCCCAGCGTTTCGAGCTTGTCGCGCAAGGCTGCGCGGCCCGAATGTTTGCCCAACGGCAGGGATGTTCCCGACAGACCAATGTCCTCAGGACGCATGATTTCAAAGTTTTCGCGGTTTTTCAGCATCCCGTCCTGATGGATGCCACTTTCATGGGCAAAAGCGTTCTTGCCAACAATTGCCTTGTTGAACTGCACCGGAAAACCCGAGACCGTCGCAACCCGACGCGAGATGTGCATGATCTTGGTGGTGTCGATGCCAGTGTGCCACGGCATGATATCGTTGCGCGTGCGCAGCGCCATGACCACTTCTTCCAGCGCCGTGTTGCCTGCGCGTTCGCCCAGACCGTTGATGGTGCATTCAATCTGGCGCGCACCGCCTGCGACAGCGGCCAGCGAGTTCGCGGTCGCCATGCCAAGGTCGTTGTGGCAATGGGTGGCAAAGATCACGCCATCCGCCCCCGGCACCGTTTCGATCAGACGCTTGATCAGGTCCGCGCTTTCCACCGGAGCGGTATAGCCCACCGTATCCGGGATGTTGATCGTGGTTGCCCCGGCCTTGATTGCGATCTCGATCACCCGGCACAGGTAATCCCATTCGGTTCGGGTCGCGTCCATCGGCGACCACTGGACGTTTTCACACAGATTGCGCGCGTGGCTGACCGTTTCGTGGATCTTGTCGGCCATCTCGTCCATCGTCAGGTTCGGGATGGCGCGATGCAGCGGTGAAGTGCCGATGAACGTGTGAATGCGGTTCTTCTCGGCGTGTTTTACCGCCTCCCAGCAGCGGTCGATATCGGAAAAATTCGCGCGGGCCAGACCGCAGATGCGGCTGTTTTTCGACCGTTGTGCAATTTCGGTCACAGCCTTGAAATCGCCTTCCGACGCGATGGGGAAGCCGGCCTCGATAATATCGACGCCCATGTCGTCCAGCAGTTCGGCGATCTCGAGTTTTTCGTCATGGGTCATGGTGGCGCCGGGGCTCTGCTCGCCGTCGCGCAAAGTGGTGTCGAAGATCAAGACGCGGTCTTGGTCGGTCACGTTGGTCATGGGGTTCTCTTTCTTCTTCTGTCCTAAAGCCTATGGCGCGCTGGCGTCCTCCTCTGAGCGGGCGCGCCGGATGGCACGCTCAGAGGCGGATTAGGATCAGTAGGCCACGCAGCGACGCACCGCGAAGGGCGGTGTCGACACAAGGGATATCTGCGCGGTTGATCATGGGATTGAGGTTATACAGAGCCCGCCGGGAATGGAAAGAACCAATTTGCAATACGCGAACTTCTGGCAACTGCCCTTTTTCGACAGCCTTGATTGTTCGCACTGCGCCGCTAGCTGGTCACGGATGGAAACTGCATTGATAATTGGTGCTTCTGGCGGGATTGGCGCAGCTGTTACCGGACGGCTGGTTGAGCAGGGCGTTTCGGTTACGCGTTTGTCCCGGTCGGAGGACGGCTTTGACCTGACCGATCGGGACAGGGTGATGCTGATGCTTGAAAGCCTGCCAGACCAGTTTGATCTGATTCTGGTGGCTTCGGGCGCGTTAGAGATAGACGGCGCTGTGCCGGAAAAGACCATTCGGGCGATTTCAGCCAAAGCCATGATGGATCAGTTTGCGTTGAATGCCGTTGGTCCGGCATTGGTGCTAAGCCGCGCGTATCAGCTGTTGCCGCGACATAGACGATCTGTATTCGCGGTGCTTTCGGCGCGGGTGGGATCAATCGGGGACAATCGGACAGGTGGTTGGATCAGCTACCGTGCGGCTAAGGCAGCGGTCAATCAGGTCGTCCATACCGCCGCAATTGAATTGGCCCGAACACATAAACAAGCAATTTGCGTCGCCCTTCACCCCGGCACGGTAAAAACAGAGTTCACGAACAAATACCTGGGTCGTCATCCTTCCGTCGAACCTGAAGCAGCCGCCGACAACCTGTTGAACGTGATACGCGGGTTAACGCTGGCTGATACCGGTGGGTTCTATGATTGGGCCGGTAAGCCGGTCCAGTGGTGAGCCTTCACCCGTCCGAGCTTCCGGTTGCTTCAGTATTTGCATCCGGGCTGGGTTGCGGGGCAGGGGTGTCAGCGTCACTCTGCTGGTCCGAGGTCTGGTTCGGCAACACGCCGTTTTCCCAGACACCGCTTTCCTCCTGGCCGTTGGCATAGCGCATCGTCCCACTGCCCTGCCGTTTGTTGTCAACAAAGCTGCCCTCATACACGTCGCCGTTCGAGTAGGTGGCGGTACCCACGCCGTTGATTTTTCCGTCCGACCAGTCGCCCGAATATTTGAACCCGGCGGGGGTTACGATTTCGCCTTTGCCATGCCGTTTTCCGTTCAGGAAATCACCGATGTAGACCGTGCCATCGGAATAGGTCGCCTTGCCTTTGCCCTGACGCACACCTTCAACCCAGTCGCCGTCATATACCGAGCCATCTGCGCGCGTAACCACACCTTTGCCGTGGCTTTGCGCGTTTTTGAATTGGCCTTTGTAGATCATACCATTGGTATACGTGGCCGTGCCTTGACCCTCGATAACACCCGCGATCCATTCGCCTTCATAGGTCGATCCGTCCGGATAGGTGATGCTGCCGTTTCCTTCGGCCAGATCGGCAACGAAATCGCCGACATAGACAGAGCCATCCGGATAGGTCACTTCGCCTAGGCCTTCAATCTGCCCGGCGTTCCAGTCGCCGGTATACACAAAGCCGTCTGTTCCGGTGAACGTTCCTTTGCCGTGGCGACGGTCGTCGACAAAATCGCCTTCGTACACATCCCCCTGCGCGTGGGTCACTTTGCCCTTACCGTAGCGGCGCCCTTCTTGAAGTTCGCCTTCGTATATATCGCCATTGGAATAAGTCAGGCTGCCCGTCCCGGTGATCTGGTCGCCGGACCAATCCCCTGAATACACCATTCCGTCGGGCATCGTCTGCGTGCCGGTTCCATCGCGCAAACCTGCGTTGACGTCGCCGTCGTAAACGCTGCCATCCGTATAGTTGATCCTGGCCTTGCCCTGCCGCTCACCGTCGACCCAGTCGCCATCATAGATATATCCGTCGGGAAAACTCAGCACGCCTTTGCCATGTCGCTGAGCGTTCCTGAACTCACCCTCATAGCGCGTGCCGTTCGCGAATTCAGCGATGCCGGTGCCGTTGATTGACCCTTTGGACCAATCGCCCTCGTAGCTGCTGCCATTGGCATAGATGATCTTGCCGCGCCCTTCGGGCTGACCCTTGGCGAACATGCCTTCGTAGACTGACCCGTCGGGGTAGCGTGTCGTACCCTGACCCTGAATTTCGCCTTCTACCCACTGCCCCGTGTATTCAAACCCATTCGGCAGCCGATACGTTCCTGTCCCGTGCCGCAACCCGTTCTCGTAAGTGCCTTCATAGACACCGCCAACTTCATCATCCTTGACGATGACAGTCCCGTCCTGCGCGAAAGCAGTGGCAGCTGCCAGGCTCATCCCCGCTGCCAAAATTGAGTTTCGGATCACGTTCATTTCTGGTCCTGTCTGCCCGGTCGTCGCTGGTGATATCTCTTGCGCAAAACTAAGGTACCGTTGCAGGCAGAGCAACGGCTTTTGCCGCATTGGTCTTTTACTCGCGCGGTGATCTGCTAAATGGCAATAGGACTTACGAGGCAAGAGGGCAGCATGGCCGACCGTTTCCGCATCACTCTGGCGCAACTGAACCCGACCGTTGGCGATATCGAAGGCAACGCAGCAAAGGCCTTTGCGACATGGGAACAAGGCAAGGCAGCGGGCGCGGATCTGGTGGCTTTCCCCGAGATGTTCATCACCGGCTACAACACGCAGGATCTGGTTCTCAAACCGGTATTCCACCGCGCGGCCATGTCTGCGGTCGAAGCGCTGGCTGCAAAATGCGCCGAAGGTCCTGCAATTGCCGTAGGTGGTCCCTGGGTCGATGATGGAAAGCTGTACAACGCCTACCTGATCCTGAAGGGTGGCCGGATCACCAGCAAGGTTCTGAAGCACCACCTGCCGAATGAGACGGTGTTCGACGAAGTGCGCCTTTACGATGCGGGACCTCTGGGTGGGCCGTATTCGGTAGGGAATTTCCGGATTGGCAGCCCGATCTGTGAAGACAGCTGGCACCCGGACGTGGCAGAAACGCTGGAGGAAACCGGGGCCGAGTTTTTGTTGATCCCCAACGGGTCGCCCTATTTCCGGGATAAATACGATGTGCGACTGAACCATATGGTCGCGCGCGTGGTCGAAACGGGACTGCCGCTGATTTACCTGAATATGGTTGGCGGGCAGGATGATCAGGTCTTTGACGGTGCCAGTTTTGGCCTGAACCCGGGCGGGGAATTGGCGTTCCGGATGCCTGTTTTCGACGAGCTGCTCTCGTATGTCGATCTTAAGCGCGGCGAAGACGGCTGGCGGATCGCATCAGGTGAAATCGTGCCCCAACCGGATGAGTGGGAGCAGGACTACCGCGCGATGGTGCAGTCTCTTCGCGACTACATGGGGAAAACCGGTTTCAAAAAGGCGCTGCTGGGCTTGTCCGGCGGGATTGATTCCGCGCTGGTCGCGACCATTGCGGTCGATGCCATCGGGGCCGAAAATGTCCGCTGCGTGATGCTCCCGTCGGAATACACCAGTCAGGCCTCGCTTGACGATGCCGAGGCGGTCGCCAAAGCGCTGGGCGTGCATTATGACTACGTGCCGATCTCGGACAGCCGCGCAGCCGTCACCAGTACTTTGGCCCCGTTGTTTGCAGGGCTGGATGAAGGGTTGACCGAAGAAAACATTCAATCCCGCCTGCGCGGGTTGCTGTTGATGGCGATCTCGAACAAGTTCGGCGAAATGCTGTTGACCACCGGCAACAAATCCGAGGTCGCCGTGGGCTATGCCACGATCTATGGCGACATGAACGGCGGCTATAATCCGATCAAGGATCTGTACAAGACCCGTGTGTTTGAAACCTGCCGCTGGCGCAATGCCAATCACCGCAACTGGATGATGGGCCCTGCAGGCGAAGTGATCCGTCCCTCTGTCATCGACAAACCGCCCAGTGCGGAACTGCGCGAAGATCAGAAAGACAGCGACAGCCTGCCGGATTACCCGGTGCTGGACGGAATACTTGAGATCCTGGTCGATCAGGACGGATCGATCGCGGACTGCGTCGCCGCCGGGTACAACGAAGCAGATGCTCAGCGGGTCGAACATCTGGTTTATATCAGCGAGTATAAACGGTTCCAGTCCGCCCCCGGTACGCGCCTGAGCAACCGCGCGTTCTGGCTGGACCGGCGGTATCCAATTGTGAATCGCTGGCGCGATCGCCCCTGATTGCCGCAATTCGCGCGTTGCATTGGAAACAGTAAAGTTTCCCTCCTTTTGATTGTTTTCCGATTTCTCGTTTTGGGCCTGCCAGAGGAACAAAATCCGGCCTTTGACTTGTTGTAGTGACAACTTTCTGCCACATTTCAGCTTGAAAATTGCCCTATGTGGGGCGGATGCGACGCAATTCTCAAAGTCGCAAGCCGATTTTGATGAAGTGTGACGCATCCGGGGTTGGATGTCTGAGTAAATGGTTTGGTTTTGACATGTATAGTGAATATCAGAGATCGCATCATGCTCTTTTGAAACGGCGGACGATGGAATCTCCGCCGCAGGAGTTGGATGAGGAAAAGCTGGAAGCGGCGATTGCCGGTGTCCTGAATGAACAGCGGCTGTCCGACGAACAGGCAGCGGCGTCGCTTCGGGCTGAGTTTCCAAGCTTGTTGCCGCAGAAGGACGTAACCGCCCAGACCGTGCAAAAAGACACCGGGTTGACCGCGAAGCTGCGTCAGAAATGGGCGGAACTGTCCGGCGCAGCGTGATGTGCTGAGGATTTTCGATGCCGTTGGCGTCTGGGCCACAGGCGTCATAAATAGTGCCAACATTGCGACAATTCGTGTTGCCAAACTTCTAGACCTTGGTCCCCATACGGGTTCAGGCGACAGAGTAATGCATATTTATGACGGCACCAAAACCGAACCCCGTAGAATCCAATCTTGCCCTTCCCAAATCTGTTGATGTCGTCGTTGTTGGCGGCGGCATAATCGGCGTTTCAACAGCGCTGGAACTGGCAGAACGCGGAGCTTCCGTCCTTTTGTGCGAAAAGGGACAGATTGCGGCTGAACAAAGCTCGCGCAATTGGGGGTGGGTGCGTTTGGGTATGCGAGACCCCCGCGAAATTCCCCTGATGCAAGAGGCGTTGCGGATATGGCCGACCCTTGATGCCCGCCTGGATGGCAATACCGGATATACGCAATCCGGCATTCTTTTTGGCGCGTCCGGCAAGCGGGGCGAAGTCAATCTGAAGCGTTGGATGCGCCATGTAGAAGGATTACAGACCGGGGCAAAAATGGTGTCGGGACGCGAGTTGGCAGAGTTGTTGCACGGGCATGAAACCGGCCTGACATCTGCCCTGTACATGCCGCAGGACGGGCGCGCCGAGCCGCAATGGGCTGCCCCGGCCATAGCCGAAGCCGCACGGCGTCTGGGTGCTGTAATCATGACAGGCTGCGCCGTGCGAAGTGTAGACATTCAGGATGGGCGTATTGCTGGTGTATTCACCGAGCGCGGCAAGGTCGCCTGCGGGCGCGTGGTTCTGGCGGGGGGCGCGTGGTCGCGTTTGTTTGCGGGAAATGCAGGTATCAACCTGCCGCAGCTTAAGGTTCTGAATACGGTTCTGCGGACTTCTCCGGTGAAAGATGGGCCCGAAACTGCGTTATGGTCGGATGATGTTGCGATCCGAAAGCGCGCTGATGGGGGGCACACCATCGCGTCCGGACATCAGAACACGGTCGATATCGTACCGGACAGTTTCCGGCTGGGGTTGCAGTTTCGCTTTGCCTTTGCGCAGGAATGGAAATCCCTGCGCTTTCGCTGGTCAAATCAGTGGGCTATCGAGGCCCGTCAAAACAGAAGATGGTTGCCGACCGACATAACCCCGTTCGAGCTGTGCCGGGTTTTGGATCCTGAACCTTCGCAGAAGTTTTTGCGACAAGCCTGGGCCAGTGCACGAAAAGGATTTCCTGCCTTGCTGGATAGTGAAATCGTCCAAAGTTGGGCGGGTATGATTGATGTCACCCCCGACGCCATTCCCGTAATCTCGGGCGTGGATGACATGCCGGGTATGTATATCGCCACGGGCTTTTCCGGCCACGGCTTTGGCATCGGTCCCGGCGCCGGCCGCCTGACAGCGGACCTTGTCACTGATTCAACCCCTTGTGTGGATCCGACCGCGTTCCGTCTGTCTCGGTTCACTGACGGCTCAAAAGTGCGACCGGATCCGGGTTACTAGGGGCTTAGCCCATCATCTGATAGCTGACTGGAACAAAGCGGAAGCCCTCGCCCCGTGTCTCGACAAAGCCCGCGGCAGGGAAGGGCATGTGATAGCCGACCATCGGCACCTTGTCGGCTGCCAGCATGCCAAGAACATTTCGGCGCGCGGCGGTTGCGGCGGCCTTGTCCATGTCAAACCGAACCTCCCATTCCGGATGGGCAAAGGACCACACGTAATGGTTGGCCAAGTCCGCTGTCAGCAGAAGGCGCTGTCCGTTGCTCTCCAGATGATAAACCGTATGACCCGGGGTATGGCCGTGGGCCGCAACCGCAGTTATGCCCGACGCCACTTGCTCTCCATCGCCGATAAAGCTCATCTTCTCGGCCAGCGGTGTGACTTTTGCGGCTACAAGATCACCGACATTGTTTCCGGCCTCTTGCGCGGACCAGAAATCGTATTCCGTTGCCGAGGTCACATAGCGTGCGTTGGCAAAGGTTGGTGCGCCATCCGTTGTCATGCCGCCAATATGGTCTGGATGCATATGGGTCAGCACGACAACGTCGATCTGATCCGGGCTGACACCTGCATCGGCCAAAGCGGCCTGAATGCCGCCTTGCCCCAGACCGGTGTCGAACAATACCAGTTCCGATCCGGTGTTGACCAGTGAGGGGGTAAAGAAAAATTGGGCGGTGTCGGCGGGAATAAAGTTCTCGGCCGAAACCTTTGCGAAGTCTTCATCTGACGCTCCGCCGCCAAAGATATCCTGGGCGCCATCGCGGGGCAGGCTGCCATCCAGCAAGGTCGTGACGGTAAAGTCGCCGACATGGAATGACTTGGCGATGGTCGAGTTGGCCTTGGCGTCAGAGCCTGCGGCCAAAACCGGCGCTGCTGCCGTGGCAAACGGTAAGGCGGCAGCAGTTCCCAAGGCGGCGCGGCGAGTAAGTTTGATCGTCATTATCGTTCTCCCTGTCAGAACACCTTTAGAAAAACTAGAACGGTGTGAGATTCTGACCAGATGTTACGACATCCACGCAGGGTGCATGGATGAACAATACGTGTTAATTTTTGTTCATGTCGCGATCGCAGAACAAAACCGTTCCAACGGATCAAAGTGTAGAAGACTTCCTTAATTCGGTCCAATCAGAACGTCGGGCCGAAGAGACGCGCGCTCTGGACGACCTGTTTCGGGCTACCACCGGATTTGATCCGGTCATGTGGGGCCCGTCGATGATAGGGTATGGCCGTTATCACTATCGCTACGCCTCGGGCCGAGAGGGCGATTTTCTGGCAACCGGATTTTCTCCGCGCAAGTCGGCGCTGGTGATTTATATCATGCCGGGTTACGCGGATTTTGGCGGCATTCTGGCCCGGTTGGGTAAGCACAAGTTGGGCAAGTCCTGCCTGTATGTGAACAAGCTGGCGGATATCGACATGCAGGTTCTGTCGGAACTCATTCGCGCCGGGTTGGACGACCTTGGCAGGATATGGCCCGTGGAACCGCGTTGAATCACCTGATGGATCAAGCGGCGGCTGGACAAAAACGCGCCCATGTGACAAGAGCCGCGCCAACAGGAGACACCCATGACAACCACCCGTTTCGCCCCGTCGCCCACCGGTTACATCCATGTGGGCAACCTGCGCACCGCCCTGATGAACTATCTGATCGCCCGCAAGGCGGGCGGTACGTTCATCCTGCGCATCGATGACACCGACCCCGAGCGCTCGAAAGAGGAATATGTCGATGCCATCAAACAGGATCTTGAGTGGCTGGGTTTGCACTGGGATCGCGTCGAGCGTCAATCCGAGCGTTTGGATCGCTACGCCGAAGCGGCTGACAAGTTGCGCGCGATGGGGCGGTTCTATGAAGCGTTTGAGACGCCCACCGAGCTGGACCTGAAGCGCAAGAAACAGCTGAACATGGGCAAGCCGCCGGTTTATGACCGTGCCGCGCTGAACCTGTCGGATGCCGAGAAGGATGCGCTGCGCGCTGAACGTGGCAACGGTGTCTGGCGTTTCAAGCTGGATCACGAACGGATCGAGTGGACCGATGGAATTCTGGGCGACATCTCGATCGATGCGGCCTCGGTCTCTGATCCGGTTCTGATCCGTGGTGATGGGCAGGTTCTTTATACGATTGCGTCGGTGGTGGATGACACTGAAATGGGCGTGACTGATGTCGTGCGCGGCTCGGATCACGTGACCAACACTGCGACCCAGATTCAGATCATCAAGGCACTGGGCGGGGATTGCCCGCGCTTTGCGCATCACTCGCTGCTGACCGGCCCGCAGGGCGAAGCTCTGTCGAAACGCCTCGGTACGCTGGCCCTGCGCGATCTGCGTGAACAGGGCGTGCAGCCGATGGCACTGCTGAGCCTGATGGCGCGACTGGGTTCGTCCGATCCGGTCGAGCTGCGCTCGGATATGGCCGAGTTGATCGACGGCTTTGACGTGAGCCGGTTTGGTGCCGCGCCGACCAAGTTCGACGTGCAGGACCTGTTCCCGCTGACCGCCAAATACCTGCAATCGCTGCCGCTGGCGAATGTGGCCGATGCTGTCGCGGATGCCGGGGTGCCTGCCGAACTGGCCGAACCGTTCTGGGCCATGGCGCGGGAAAACATCACCACTTTGGCCGACCTCAAAGGGTGGTGGGACCTGTGCCGTGACGGCGCCGAACCGTTGGTTGCCGATGAAGATCGCGAATTCATCGCTAAGGCCATGTCGCTGCTGCCCGAAGGCCCGTTCGATGGTGAAACTTGGGGAGCTTGGACCAACGCCGTGAAAGAGGCAACAGGCCGCAAGGGAAAAGGCCTGTTCATGCCGCTGCGCAAGGCGTTGACAGGTGCAGAACGTGGCCCGGAAATGGCGGCGTTGCTGCCGTTGCTGCAGGTGATCCGCGCGCGCGGCTAACGCGGTAGTACACGACATTTAAGGGCCACGCCGTCGGCGTGGCCTTTTGTCGTCAAACCGGTTGTTCAATCCGAACCGACAAACTGGTCAGGCGGTCATCGACAAAATCACGCTCGACAGGTTTGAGTTGTTGATGTCGCGGGTAACGTGGCTCGGCCCGGTCATTCAGGATCGGGGCATCCCATCCGCTGGTTGTTGCAAAGAACCGGTCTGCCCCGTCTTCTCCAAACGCCCGCAAGTAACCCTGAACAACAACATCGATGTAGCTGAGTAGCAGGGGGTGGTGATTGCTGGGCTCGTTGTGCCGATCTTGCGGGACGGCGTAGACCGCAATTTCAACTTCATGTGTCAGTGGATGTGAAATCGACCGGGATACCGGAATTCGGTCATAGGCCCATTCCCGTTCATCCAGCGCAGCCCAGTCGTTCTTGGGGACATGCGCGATCATGCCTTCGATCTCAGACTCGGGGTCCGGGACAGCTGTCAGGAACGCGACCGGGCGCAGATCAGTGTGTCGCCATGCGCGTTTCCACCCCTTCAGTATTGCTGGGCGGGGGTCGGGAAAATCATGTGTGGCGAGGTTCACAAGGCTTCCATAACCAAAGAAATAGGGGTCGGCCATGTGAGAGGTGTCCTTTGGGTCGATTGATGTATGTCAAACCGCTTTTTTCCGCGACATGCAATAAGGCTTCATCTTTTATTCAGGGAGGCCTTCATGCGGATTACCAAACGGACGAATATCGCTGTGCGCCTGTTGATGTATTGCGCCGCACACCCGGACCGGCTGGTCACCAAAGCCGAGATCGCCGAAGTCTGCAACATCTCGGAAAACCATCTGGCTCAGGTGATCAACCAGTTAAGCCAGTTGAATTACCTGAGCACTCAGCGCGGCCGCAACGGCGGTATGTCGTTGGCGCGTCCGGCAAGCCAAATCCGGATCGGCGCGGTGTTCAGGCACGTCGAAGGGGCCTTGCCCATCGCCGAGTGTTTTGCGGATGCGGACAACACCTGTCCTTTGACCGATGCCTGTAGGCTGCGGTTGGCATTGCAGGATGCGGCGGAAGTTTTCTATGCATCTCTGGACGAAGTGTCGTTGGATGCGCTGGTTTGTGACAACGACCCGTTGCTGAAGCTGTTGCAGCCCGTGGCCTGCGTACGCTGACCTTAGTCGCTGGCCCGCAAAATGCGGGCTGGCCGGGCAGAGAGAGGGCGCAGCGCGAATGCGAAACCTGCGCAGAGCGTGACGCCGACACCGGCCAGAACGATGCCAAAGGCCGAAGACCAGATCACGGTAAAACCTGTGTCGAAGATGTAGGTGGCCACAGCCCATCCGCCCAGGATGCCAACCAGCAAGGCGACGCAGCCCGCTGCGGCGCCCAGCAGGACCGAGCGTAGTCCAAAACTGCGCAGGATGCGGCCACGGTCAGCCCCCAGCGTCTTGAGGATTGCCGCCTCGTATCTGCGGGCGGGTTCGCCGGCGGCTGCCGCCCCGATCAGCACCAGGAATCCTGTCAACAAAGACACGCCCGCGCCATACGAGGTTGCGGCGGCGATCCCTGCCAAAAGGCCCGAAACACGGTCAATTGCGTCGCGCACTCGGATGGCCGTGATGTTCGGGAACTGGCCTGCAAGATCTCGCAGAATGGCGGCCTCGGCCTGTTCTTCTGCATATACCGTCGCAATAAAGCTGTGTGGCGCACCCGCCAGTGCCGACGGGTTCATCGACATGACAAAACCCATACCCGCTGTGGAAAAATCCACCTCTCGGGTTGAGGTCAGCTCTGCGGTGATATCCCGCCCCAGGATGTTGACAGTTACCTGATCGCCCAGTTTCAGACCCATCTCTTCGGCTTCTTCGGCTGCAAAGCTGATCTGTGGTGCGCCAGAATAATCCTCTGCCCACCACTCCCCCGCTGTCACCCGTGCATTTGCCGGGGGGCGGGCTGAATAGGTGACGCCGCGATCTCCCTCCAGAACCCAATGATCTCCGGCCACCTCGCGCGCAGGGCGACCGTTTATCTGGGTGATGATGCCCCGCAGCATTGGTGCGCTTTCAATGCGGCTGACAGCAGGATCGGTTTGCAGCCGTTCGGTAAAACCGGGCATCTGGTCTTTTTGAATATCGACAAAGAAGTATGAGGGCGCGACATCCGGCAGATTGCCGGAGATCGCGTTGCGCAGCGTGCCGTCAATCTGCCCAACCGCCGCCAGCACTGACAAACCCAGACCAAGTGACAAAACCACTGACCCCGCACCCTCACGCGGATCAGAGATGGCGGACAAAGCCCATCGCAGGGCAGGGCGGCCCCGCGCCAAAGGTGTCCCAGCCCGTGCCAGTTTGCGAATGGCATGGGCTGCGAGCGCCAGCAGGATCAGTGCGCCCGCAAGTCCGCCGCTGGTCCACAGGGTTAGGCGCGTTGAGCCGCTGAACCAGGACGCAATCGCGATCAGGGACGCCAATCCAATCCCGCTTGCCACGACGTAAATTGCGCGTGGGATGGGACGAGCCGCACTCAGCGCATCGCGAAACAGGGTTGCGGCGCGCACATCTTCGGTTCTGGCCAGCGGCCAGAGCGTGAAAAGAAATGCTGTCAGCAGGCCATAAAGCGCAGCCTCTATCAGCGGTTGCGGATACAGAGAAAACACTGCTGGAACGGGCAACTGGTATTCCAGCAGCGGTGCCAGCAAAAGCGGTGCCATCCCGCCCAGTACCAGCCCAATTACAATGCCAGTCAGGGACAGCACCCCGATCTGAATCATGTAAGTTTGAAAAATGGTGGAGCGATCCGCCCCCAATGTCCGCAATGTCGCAATGGTTTCCGTTTTCTGACTCAGATAGGCTCGCACGGCGGCGGACACACCGATGCCACCGACGGCAAGCCCCGACAATCCGACAAGGACCAGAAAGGCACTCAGGCGGTTGACGAATTCCGATATGCCCGGCGCGCCGTTGCGCGCATCGCTCCAGCGCATCCCCGAGCCTTCAAGCGCCGCGCTGGCTCTTGCGGACACCTCCGACAGGTTCGCGTCTTGGGGCAAGGTCAGCCGGTACCTGGTCGAAAAAAGCGTTCCGGGCTCCAGCAGGCCAGATGCCTGCAACGCTTCGGTACGCACCATTGTACGTGGCCCCAAGGCAAAACCAGCCGCGGCGCTGTCGGGTTCATTCCGAAGTGCGGCCATCAGAATGAACTCTTGCGTGCCAAGCGCGAAGTGATCACCGACCGACAAACCAAGCCGGTCTATCAGAACGGGTTCCATAATGGCACCGGGTAATCCGGACCTGCCATTCAGGGCGTCGTCCAGCGTGATGCCCGGCTCCAGTTTGACCGATCCGATGAGCGGGTAAGCCTTATCGACGGATTTGACCTGGGTCAGCGCACGTTCCGGCCCGGCGTCGCGGGGCACAACCGCCATCGAGCGGAAATCGACAATTTCTGACACCTGTTCGGATGACTGCTGCATCCAGAGGCGCTCGGCCTCAGTAGCAAAACGATAGGTGAACTCAAGCTCGGCATCGCCGCCCAGCAGGGATGCGCCTTCACGGGTCAGCCCGGTCTGAATCGCCTGACTCACCGATCCGACGGCTGCGATGGCTGCGACGCCCAAGGCCAGACAGGCCAGAAAGATGCGAAAGCCGCGCAGGCCCCCGCGCAGCTCTCGACGGGCCAGCCGCGCGGCCAGCCGAAGGCTCATTCTGCGGCCTCCTGCCGGGTCATTTCGGCAATCCTGCCGTCGCGCAGCCTGATCACCCGGTCACATCGTTCAGCCAGTGAACGGCTGTGCGTTACAAGAACCAGCGTCGCATCATATTTGCGCCGAAGCCCGAACAGCAAATCAACAATCGCGGCACCGTTTGTCTCGTCCAGATTCCCGGTTGGTTCGTCCGCCAGCAAGATCTTGGGGCGTGGTGCCGATGCACGCGCCAGGGCAACTCGTTGCTGCTCGCCGCCCGACAACTGCGCCGGGTAATGATCGCGACGATGGGATAACCCCACGGCATTCAGTTCAGTCTCGGCACGGTCGAACGCATCTTTGTGCCCCGCCAGTTCCAGCGGTGTCGCCACGTTCTCCAACGCGGTCATCGTTGGGATCAGGTGGAAATTCTGAAACACGACGCCCATGTTGTCGCGCCGAAACCGCGCCAGGGCGTCCTCGTCCATGCTTGTCAAATTCTGATCCAAGGCCAAGATTTGACCACTTGTTGCCTGTTCCAACCCACCCATCAGCATCAACAGCGACGATTTTCCCGACCCCGATGGCCCGATCAGCCCCAGCGTTTCCCCCCTGTTCACGGTCAACGTGATGTCATGCAAAATATCGACCCGCCCGGCATTGCCATCCAGCGATAAAGCGGCATTCTGAAGAGCGAGAACAGCAGGCGTCATGGGTCTTCCCGATAAAGGAGCGGTTTTTGGGATATGGAGTGATCACCGTATTGCGCAAGGTTTTGATGGCAAGTCCATTTGTGTTCTGCGGTTTTGCGGCCACAGCCGATCAGGTGGTGATCGCAGCCCTTGGGGACTCGCTGACGCAAGGCTACGGGCTGGTGGAGGAGAACGGGTTTGTTCCCCAGCTTGACCGTTGGTTGCAGGCGAAGGGCGAAGATGTTCGCGTTATCAACGCAGGCGTTTCGGGCGATACAACGGCGGGTGGCGCTGCGCGGGTAGAATGGACCCTGACACCCGATGTGGACGGACTGATCGTTGCCTTAGGCGGGAATGACGTGTTGCGCGGGATCGATCCTGCAGTTTCGCAAGCCAATCTGCGCAAGATACTTCAGGTTGCACGCGATACAAAGGTTCCTGTCTTGTTGATCGGAATGCAGGCGCCGGGCAACTACGGCGCTGAATACAAGCAGGCATTCGATGGCATGTACCCTGTACTGGCGCAGGAGTTTGAAGTTCTGTTTTTCAGCAGTTTCTTTGAAGGGCTTGCAGCGGAGGGTGACCCCGCAGCCGTGTCGCAATTCATGCAATCGGACGGCATTCATCCAAATGCGGCCGGGGTGGCGAAGATCGTCGAAGCGCTGGGCCCCTCTGTGTTGCAACTTGTGACGCAGGCGGGCGGGGAAGGTTAGCCATCCCCGCGATAGCGATCAGACGACCGTGACCACCGTTCCGATAGGGACCCGGTTATACAGATCGATGACATGTTCATTCAGCATCCGAATACACCCGTTTGACACCGCCCTGCCTATGGTTTGTGGCTGGGTCGTGCCATGGATTCGGAAATAGGTATCGACACCGTTTTGAAACAAGTACATCGCACGCGCGCCGAGGGGGTTATCCCCACCTCCCGGTTGGACATAGTCATTGTCCTTGAATTTTGCATAGGCCACCGGATCGCGTTGGATCATCTCTTGGGTCGGGCGCCAGGTCGGCCATTCCTTTTTTACATCGATAGTAGCGGTGCCGGTGAATTCCAGACCAGCCTTGCCGACACCGCAGCCATAGCGGATCGCTTTGCGTGGTTCGGTGACATAGTAAAGATAGAATGAACGGGGGGCGACCAGCAGCTGCCCGGGCAGGAACTGCTTTTTGATGCGCACGAATTGCGGTGTCGGATCATACTCGACCGCTTTCTTGGCGCTGGCGATGCCCGGCAGCAGCGTGGCTGCTGTTCCGGCCAGAAAAACTCGGCGTGTAAACATCGAAACCCTCATCAATTGACCAATGAAACCCAAGAACCAGTTTCATCATGATATGTTATTTGGTCAATTCTGGGGCAAGCATCACGCATCCGTGATGTGATCAATCGGCCACCTGAAACGGCAGCGGTTGAACAAAAGGGTGAGGGATTTCCCTCACCCTTTCAAGAGCTTATGCAAGCTGGATGTTGTCGGCGCTCTCGCGGCCGTCACGACCCGAACGCAGTTCGTACGTGACTTTCTGGTTGTCGGCCAGACCGGTCAGGCCCGAGCGTTCGACGGACGAGATGTGGACGAAGATGTCCTTGCCGCCATCTTCTGGTGCAATAAAGCCGTAGCCTTTGGTGGTGTTGAACCATTTTACGGTGCCTGCTGGCATATCCGTGTCTCCTGTTTGGTGCTGCCCACGGAGTTGCGGCAGCCTGGCGTCGTATGTCTGTATCGATAGACTGAGCGCCGTAGAAGGAGACAGTAGGTCGAAATAGAAAAACGTTAGCACCCCGCATATGGCATTGAGGTAAGCCTGTGGCAAGAGTGGTTTGTACGGATTGTACTGGGGCCAGAGGGCAGAAAGCCCAATTTGTACAAGAATCCGCTGATGGGTTTCAGGCTGGTTTTGGCGGTGTTTGACAGCATTCCGGGTGCTCTGGTCACCCTGTCTGTTGACGCGCGCGACGGCAATGAGAAACCCGGACTCACACCTTCCCGGTCGGCCATGCGGAGCGATCACCACGTGCCACGCCTGCGCGGGAGGGGGACACTTTTTGGTTGCAGGCACGTGTTCACGACCAGTGTCATTCTGACCGGTTGAGCGGGGGGTCTTCTCACAACCGACAGTTTTTATTCGTTAAACACTATGTTTGGAAAATCTGCGATCCGGTGCTATACTATTTGGCAGCCGTGGGGGCGGATATGAAAGTTGTATACACGATAACGCTGTTGTGCTGGGCCGGAGCCTCGCAGGCCCTGACTGTTCCATTTGGGACTGAGGGTTTTATGCCGGGCGCGCGTGAAGGCGGGCTCAAACTCTACAACATGTTCGAATTTGAACACGAGCTGAAGGCTCCGGTCTTCGCGAAGGAGAACCCGCGCCGTAAGGAAAGACGCCCTCGTCTTGTCGAGCTTGGAGGACCCAAGCATTTGCCCGAGATACTGACTGAACGGACGGAGGTCGTGGCGGAATCCGGGCCTGAGTTTTGTGAGCTGTGGTGCAATGAGCCCGGGTCCGAAGAAACGCCGGTGGACGTGAACGTCTCGGCCGTGCCGCTTCCGGCCAGTTGGCTGCTGCTGCTTGGGGCGCTGACGGGGCTGTTCGGTGTCGGACGGCTGCGTGGCAACCGGTTCGGGTAAGCGCCGCGTCTGCAACCATCCTTGAATGCTGTGATATGGGACACCGGGGGTCGGTGGAGCATGCGACTTTCGACGGTTGCCTGCAAAGGCGCGTGTTAACCACTTGGTAGTCACACCTGCGCCACCTTGCACGCATGAGTGATTATCGCCGCGTCCGCATTCCCGGTGCCAGATATTTCTTTACGGTGTCGCTGGCCGACCGGTCATCGGACCTGTTGATCCGCGAGGTCGCACATCTGCGCGCGGCATTTGCCGAAACGCAGCGGGAGCGCCCGTTCTGGTGTGATGCGTTTGTGGTGTTGCCCGATCATCTGCACGCGGTGTGGACCTTGCCGCCGGGCGATGCGGATTATTCCACGCGGTGGGGTGCGATCAAGGCGCGGTTCACCATGGGCGTGAACAGGGCAAACCGTAGGCCGGGCTTCAGCCCGGCATCCACCATTCCCCTCAGAGCGATTGAAGGGTTATGAGGCCATTCATCGGCGGATGTTGGTAAAGGAGTGAGTGTTTCGAGGGGTGCCGGGCTGAAGCCCGGCCTACGGGCAAGGGGTGCGAGCACGCATCCAACGCTTGCTTATTAATTTCGGCGGTGCGTACTTGTTGTGGTTAGCAATCAAAGAAACAAGTTGGGTGGTTGTGCCTAATAGGTCTTGAGCTTCGTCAATCGTATAAAACTTGTCGGGGTGCGCCACCGGGTTTCTAAACCCGCTCCTGAAATTGTCCAAAGTTCCGCTCAACGCATCGTCAAGCGCTTTTCGACCTTCTAGTGCCTTTACCATTGGGCCCCACATCGGTTTGTCCAGTCTTTTCTGTTTGATAACAGAAAAGTACAGTTGTTTTAGGCAACATTCGGAGCCGCGCATGAGGTGATATGCAGCCGCCGTGCCGCGCCCAAGGACTAGGCACATTCCAGCTTCTTGGAAGTCATTTTGGGCGTTTTCTGGCAAGCGTGCAAAAGTTTCTCGGCCAAATATGCCAGAGATATCTTCGAACAATAGGTCGGTATTGTATCTTCTCTCATCAGGAAAGAACGCGGATAGTTCTTCTGCTTCCGCGAATATAACTCTTTGTAGAACATTGATCTCCTCAAATAGTGCCTTGCCGTCGGGAGCCTCTAAGTTCGAACCATCTTTATATTTGTTGTCAAATTCCGCCTTCATTTCTTTGAGTTTTTTAGACGCGTTGTTTGAAACTTTGAGATTTAGTTCTTCGATGTAACTAAATACTCGTTCCAAATTTTGCTGGATAAATCCCTCTCCGATGTAGGGCAAACTATCCTCTGCATTGCTTCGAACGAAAAGCAATACTGCGCCAAAATGGATGTATTTTCTTAGATTGTTTTTTCCAATCAAATCACCGCGCAAACTTCTTATGCTTCAACCGCTTGGGCTCCAGCGCGTCCGGCCCGAGCCTCCGCTTTTTGTCCTCTTCGTAATCCTCGAAGTTGCCCTCGAACCATTCCACATGGGCATCGCCCTCGAACGCCAGAATATGCGTACAAATCCGGTCGAGGAAGAAGCGGTCGTGTGAGATGACGACGGCGCAGCCAGCGAAATCGACCAGCGCGTCTTCCAGTGCGCGCAGGGTTTCGACGTCGAGGTCGTTGGTGGGTTCGTCCAGCAGCAGGACGTTGCCGCCCTCTTTCAGCAGGCGGGCCATGTGGACGCGGTTGCGCTCACCGCCGGATAGCAGCGAGACCTTTTTCTGCTGGTCGCCGCCCTTGAAGTTGAAGGACGAGCAATAGGCGCGGGAATTGACCTGCGCGTCACCCAGCTGAATGATCTCGGCACCGCCGGTGATCGCCTCCCACACGGTGTCGTTGTCTTTCAGGTCGTCGCGGGACTGGTCGACATAAGACAGCTCGACCGTGTCGCCCAACGTGATGGTGCCGCTGTCGGGCTGTTCCTGACCGGTGAGCATCTTGAAGAGCGTCGATTTACCGGCACCGTTGGGGCCGATGACGCCGACGATGCCGCCGGGGGGCAGGGCGAAATCCAGCCCTTCGATCAGTTGCTTGTCGCCCATGTGCTTCGACAGGCCCTCGACCTCGATCACCTTGCCGCCGAGGCGCTGGCCGTTGGGGATGACGATCTGGGCGCGGGTCAGCTTTTCGCGTTCGGACTGTTCGGCCAGCTCGTTATAGGCGTTGATTCGGGCCTTGGATTTGGCCTGACGGGCCTTCTGGCCCTGACGCATCCATTCCAGTTCGCGTTGCAGGGTCTTCTGCTTGGATTTGTCCTCGCGGGCTTCCTGCTCCAGCCGTTTGGCTTTTTGTTCCAGCCATGCGGAGTAGTTGCCCTCGTAAGGGATGCCGCGGCCACGATCGAGTTCGAGGATCCAGCCGGTGATGTCATCGAGGAAATAACGGTCGTGGGTGACGATCAGGATGGTGCCCTTGTAGTCGATCAGGTGCTGTTGCAACCAGGCGATGGTCTCGGCGTCGAGGTGGTTGGTCGGTTCGTCGAGCAGCAGCATGTCGGGCGCTTCGAGCAGCAGCTTGCAGAGCGCCACGCGGCGTTTTTCACCGCCCGAAAGGTTGGCAATGTTGGCGTCGTCCGGCGGGCAGCGCAGTGCCTCCATCGACACGTCGATCTGGCTGTCGAGGTCCCAGAGGTTTTCCGCGTCGATGGCGTCCTGCAGGGTTGTCATTTCCTCCATCAGCTCGTCCGAGTAATTCTCGGCGATCTCCATGGCAATCTCGTTGAAGCGGTCGACCTTGGCCTTTTTAGCAGCCACGCCCAGCATGACGTTTTCACGGACCGACAGGGATTCATCCAGCTGCGGTTCCTGCGGCAGGTAACCGACCTTGGCACCTTGGGCGGCCCAGGCCTCACCGGTGAAGTCGGTGTCGAGCCCGGCCATGATCTTCATCAGCGTCGATTTACCCGCGCCGTTGACGCCGACAACACCGATTTTCACGCCGGGCAGAAAGCTGAGGTGGATGTTTTCAAAGCACTTCTTGCCACCGGGATAGGTCTTGGAGACACCCTGCATGTGGTAGACATATTGATAGGCGGCCATGTCGCGTCCTCTGGGTCGGGAAATTGGGTTGAAACGCTGGATATCCGAGCGGGGCGGGCGGGGCAAGCTGGTGGTTTTGTGAATTTCGTCCCGTATCTGCATGGGCTAGGTTTGCCGGGCTGTATGAGGGGCATGAAGTGGTGGAACTGGCGGAACTGATATCAGGCTGGGCGCAACCGGGGCGGGTGGAGTGGATTGGCGTCCGGCCCGAGCGGCGGGTTGGGGTGGAGGTGGTGAGGGAGGCGGTGGTCTCGGCCGATGGGCTCGACGGTGACCGGGGCCGTGCGGGTAAGCGGGCGGTTTCTTTGATCCAGCGGGAGCATCTGGCGGCCATTGGATCTTATCTGGGGCAAGGACCGGTTGCCCCCGAAACCCTGCGGCGCAATCTGGTGGTTTCGGGGATCAATCTGGCCGCGCTCAAGGGGCGTGAGGTGCAGGTGGGTGAGGCGGTTTTGCGCTTTACCGTGATCTGTGCGCCATGCAGCCGGATGGAAGAGGCGCTGGGCAAGGGCGGCTATTCTGCCGTGCGGGGGCATGGGGGATGGTGCGCCGAAGTTGTCAGGCCGGGGCGGGTTGCGCTGGGCGACGCCGTGCAACCGATTGATTGACAACGCGGCCCGGTTCTGAACATCAGCAGGTTATGGAGCGGTACGACATCCCTTACGCGCGGCCCGGGCAGGTCGTTGGGTTGTTCGGCGGGTCATTCGATCCGCCGCATCAGGGCCATGTGCATGTGACGCGTGAGGCGATGAAGGCCTTTGGGTTGGATCGGGCGTGGTGGCTGGTGTCACCCGGCAATCCGTTGAAAGAGCGGGGGCCTGCGCCGATCGCGCGGCGCATGGCGGCGGCGCGGCGGGTGATGCAGCATCCGAAGGTCGACGTGACGGATATCGAGGCGCTGGTCGGCACGCGGGCAACGGCGGACACTCTGACAGCGCTCAGGCGGCTTTACCCGCAGGTGCGGTTTGTCTGGCTGATGGGCGCGGACAATCTGGCGCAGTTTCATCGCTGGAAAGACTGGCGGCTGATCATGGACACTGTGCCGGTGGGCGTGGTGGCGCGGCCGGGTGAGCGGATCTCGGCCCGGATGTCACCTGCGGCGCGGGTTTATGCGAAGTACCGGATCGACGGGCAGGCGCGGCACCTTTTGGGGCAGGCGCAGGCTCCGGCCTGGTGTTTCGTGAACGTGCCGATGATCGATGTCAGTTCGACCGAACTCCGGACGCGCGGCGAATGGGGCGCAGAAGTGTTGCCGGAATAGCCCCAACGGGCGCATAATCTAACACAGTGGTTGTGTGCTTTTGATCTGTGGGATTTTAATTCGGCTATGGCTGGTCGTTATTCACGTCGTTTGTTTCTGGGGGGATTAGGGGCGTCCCTGATCCCGGCAGCGGGCCTTGCGCAGGCGCCGCTTGTATCGCTTAGGCCGCAGGCGCGCGGGGTCATATTAAGCGGCGCTGAGCGATTGGTGGCCGCAGCAGGCCTGAAGGGCGAGGTTGTGTTTGCGGTTGCGGATGTGGCGACCGGGGCGCAGCTGGAAGTGTTTGGCGAGGGCGCAAGTCTGCCCCCGGCCAGCGTCGGAAAGGCAATGACCGCGCTTTATGCGCTGGATGTTCTGGGGCCGGAACACCGGTTCGAGACCCGTCTGGTGGCGGATGGCCGGATCGAGAAGGGCGTTTTGCACGGCGATTTGATTCTGGTTGGGGGCGGCGACCCGCTGCTGGATACGGATGCGCTGGCTACGATGGCGGCCAATTTGCGCGAGGCCGGGATTATCGAAGTGCGCGGCGCGTTCAGGGTTTACGACGGGGCGTTGCCTTATGTGTTCAGCATCGATCCCGAGCAGCCGGATCATGTGGGCTATAGCCCAGCCGTCAGCGGCATTTCCCTGAACTTCAATCGCGTCCATTTCGAATGGAAACGCGCAGGGAGTGGCTATGACATAACCATGGATGCCCGCAGCGAGCGTTATGTGCCTGCGGTGGATGTCTCGGCCATGCGGGTCGAGGATCGTAGCCTGCCGATCTATACCTATCAGGCAAGCGCGCGGCAGGATCGCTGGACCGTGGCCAAGGGCGCGCTGGGCAATGGCGGGGCCCGCTGGTTGCCGGTGCGCAAGCCCGCTTTGTACGCGGGCGATGTATTTCGCACCTTGGCGCGGTCGAACGGGATCGTTTTGAAGCGCGTTCAGGTGACACGCCAGAGCGTGCAGGGTGTCGATCTTGTGGTGCATCGCAGCGACAGTTTGGATCGTGTCCTGCGCGGGATGCTGAAATACTCGACCAACCTGACGGCCGAGATGGTCGGGCTGGCCGCGACCAGGGCGCGCGGTGTTAACCCGCACACCCTGGCGGATTCGGCAGCCGAGATGAACCGGTGGGCCGCCAGTCGTTTCGGCGTGACAGGAATCGCCATGGTCGATCATTCGGGTCTGAGCGATGCCTCGCGCATGGTACCGGAGGATTTGGTTGCGGCCCTTGTCGCAACACAGAAGTCGGGGATGTTGCGGCCCTTGATGAAACCTTTTGCACTGACCGACCGGAACGGGCGGCCCGTCAAGAACCACCCGATCAAGGTTGATGCCAAGACAGGGACATTGAACTTTGTATCCGGGTTGGGCGGTTTCCTGACGACTGCGGACGGGGTTGATCTGGCCTTTGCGATATTCACCGCCGACGTGGACCATCGCGCAACGATCCCACGCGCGCAGCGTGAGCGCCCGGACGGTGCACGCAGCTGGAACAGCAGATCGCGAAAATTGCAGCGCGCTTTGCTGGAGCGCTGGGGGTCACTTTATGGAAGCTGAAACCTGAAACCCGCCTGAAGCGGGCGTCAGACGGTATGGCGCGCCCTGGCCCCGCGCTCGATCGCGGCCGCGTGCAGGCGGTCGATGTTCAGCTCGTACCGGATTTCTTCCAGCAGGCGCAGTTCGGATTCGGCCAGCGTTCCGTCAGCGGCAGCGACGTCACAGGCCAGAGCATAAGCGGTTTCGTTCAGGCGTTCGGGCAGGTTGTCCCGGATCAGGCCAAACAGCGCATCCAGCCCGTCTTCCTGTTCGAACAAGTCAAACACGACCTGCGACACGTGGCGCATCCGGTCGATGTCGTACCCGGCGAAGACCGGCAACATGTTCACGGCGACCTCGATCTTGACCAGCTCGGCGGTTCGGATGGTTTCGTCGGAGGCCGAGATCGCAACCATGATCGCCACAAGGCAATCCTGTGGGGACATCGGGTGGGGAACTTGCTCGGTCATTCGGGGCATCCTGCTTGGGGTTCGTCAATGGCGCAGGATAGAAGGGGGGCAGGGCAGGTTCAACATCTTGTTTTGCCCCAACTGTGCGGCAGGTTGAACCGGTCAGGTGTTCATCACCGCCATACCGCTGAGCAAAAGGCCCGCCCCGATCCAATAGCGCAGCCCCAGCGTTTCCCCGAAGAACAGCCACGAGGCGAGGGGGACCAGTACGAAGCTCAGGGCCATGAAGGGATAGGCCTGCGACAGCGGCACATGCCTGAGGACGTAAATCCATAGTATCGTTGCTGTGCCGTAAATCGCCAGAGCGACGAGCAAGAAAGGATCGAGCAGGGTATGCAACACCCCCATCGCCCCGGTCGCGGTGCGGCCGTCGATCCGCCCGCTGGCAATTTTGAACAGAACCTGTCCAATCGAAATCATGACAGGTGTCAGAAGCAGCCCGGTCCAGATCAGCATTATGGGTGCAGTTGCGCTCATGCTGCCTGATCCTTGAGCGGTTTTTCGATGGCTTCAGCGTCATCGACAACGAAATCGACGCCGGTCATGGCCGTGATGTCCGGGCGTAGGGAGCGGATGCGTTGCAGCAGGGCCCCGGTGCCGCAGCCGACGTCGCAGATGCTGTCGCCAACAATGTCGCTGGCGAACCGGTCGATGCAGGCGTCGGAATTGTCGGTTCCGTCATGCACGCGCGGGTGTTCCCGGTAGAGCGTTTCGTATTCTTCGTCTGTCAGAAAAGGCGCGCGTTCGCGGAACGCTGCCAGCCGGGTAATGTGTTCCCCCCAGACACGGCGCGCAAGCCAGTGAAAGGCGGCGCTGTCGCGCAGGATCGGCGGGACGATATCCTCGAGCACAAAGCGGATCAGGTTGGTGGTTTCGCGTCGCATCTCGTTTCCTTTGGACCGGGGAGGTTTCCCGGCGTCTGTCTATCGTAGCACCGCTGTGCAAACACGCGAAACATCCGGATCAGGTCAAAGCCTGTCGCCCGTGTCTTTTATGTTTCGCGCGCCAAATCCACCCCATGAGTGTGGCTGGAGTAAGGCCTGCGGATGGAAAAACCGGTGCGGGATGGCGGACGCAGGGGGCGTGGATCAGAGGCTGAGGGCGGGCAGAACAGTCAATTGGCGGCAAAACCCCGTGACAAGGTGGTTTTCCAGGGTTCCGGGCGGTGAAAACACCGGTGCTTTATTGACTCATGCTGCACTGGCACAATAGGAGGGGCCGGTCGGGTTGCGTGGTGCAGCCGCGACCGTTTCCCCAATGGAGCACATTGAAATGTCTGAACTGCGCGAAACCGCGATGTCGTCCAAGGCCTGGCCCTTTGAAGAGGCGCGCCGGTTGCTTAAACGCTATCAGAAAGGTGCTCCGGAAAAGGGGTATGTGCTGTTTGAAACCGGATACGGCCCGTCGGGCCTGCCGCATATCGGCACGTTCGGCGAGGTGGCGCGGACCACGATGGTCAAGCGCGCCTTTGAAGCGCTGTCGGATATCCCGACCAAGCTGATCTGTTTTTCGGACGATCTGGACGGGATGCGCAAGGTTCCCAGCAACGTGCCGAACCCCGAGGCGCTGGAAGAGCATTTGCAGCGCCCGCTGACCTCGGTTCCTGATCCGTTTGGCGAATTTGACAGCTTTGGCGAACACAACAACGCGATGTTGCGCCGGTTCCTTGATACCTTCGGGTTCGAATACGAGTTCTACTCGGCGCGCGACTTTTATCGCTCGGGCCAGTTCGACGAGATTCTGAAGCGTGCGGTTGAACGCTACGACGACGTGATGGCCATCATGTTGAAAAGCCTGCGGGAAGAACGCCAGCAGACCTATTCGATCTTCCTGCCGATCCACCCGGAAACCGGGCGGGTTCTGTATGTGCCGATGAAAAAGGTCTGCGCCGAAACCTATACCGTTACCTTCGATGATGAAGACGGCAAGGAATGGACCGTTCCCGTCACCGGCGGCAACGTGAAGCTGCAATGGAAGCCGGATTTCGGGGCGCGCTGGGCGGCACTGGGCGTTGATTTCGAGATGTACGGCAAGGAACACGCGACCAACGAAAAGATCTATGACGGGATCTGCCGGGCCTTGGGTGGCCGCGCGCCCGAGCATTTCAGCTATGAGCTGTTTCTGGACGAGAACGGACAGAAGATTTCGAAATCGTCGGGCAATGGTGTGTCGATTGACGAATGGCTGACCTATGCGCCGACCGAGTCGCTGGCTTATTTCATGTACCAAAAGCCCAAGACGGCCAAGCGGATGCATTTCGACGTGATCCCGAAAGCCTATGATGAGTATCATCAGCAGCTGCGCGCCTATCCGGGGCAGGACCTGAAGGCCCAGTTGAACAACCCGGTCTGGCATATTCACGGCGGCGACGTGCCGGAATCGACCCTGATCGTTCCCTTTGCGATGCTGCTGAATCTGGCATCGGTTTCCGGTGCCGAAGACAAGGAGGCGCTGTGGGGCTTTATTCGCCGCTATGCGCCCGAGGCAACGGCAGAGAGCCATCCCGATCTGGACAAGGCTGCTGGTTTCGCCGTGCGGTACTTCAACGATTTCGTCAAGCCGACGCGCAAGCATCGCGCGCCGACGGATCAGGAGCGCGAGGCGCTGGAAGCGCTGAAAGCGGCGCTTGAGGCGTATGATGGCCCGACCGAGGATGAAGCGTTGCAATCGGTGGTCTATGCCATCGGCCGCGAGCGGTTTGATCCGATGAAAGGATGGTTCTCGGCGCTTTATGAGGTGCTGCTGGGGGCCTCGCAAGGGCCGCGCTTCGGGGGTTTTATCGCGCTTTACGGCGTGCCCGAGACCATCGCGCTGATCGACAAGGCACTGGCCGGAGAGCTGGTCTGATTTGACCTGAACCGGCATGGGGCTATCCTTGGCACAGGAGGTGGCCCCATGCGTCGATTATTGCTTGCATTATCCCTGAGCGCCGGGCTGGCGTCGGGCGCGTTTGCGCAGAGTGCCGAGATCGAGGCCAATATCGCGGCGCAGATACAGGCCTTCCGGGCGGATGACTTTGCGACCGCCTTCACCTTTGCCAGCCCCAGCATCCAGCGTCTGTTCCGAAACCCCGACAATTTCGGCGCGATGGTGCGCAATGGCTATCCCATGGTCTGGCGCCCCGCCGATGTGCGTTTTCTGGAACTGCGCGAGGTCGATGGCGCGCTGTGGCAGAAGGTGATGATTACGGACGGTAACGGGCGGGTGCATCTTCTGGACTATCAGATGATCCCGCTGACGGAAGGCTGGAAGATCAACGGGGTGCAACTGTTGGGTGCCGCTGACCCTGCGGCCTGAGGCAACACCACCGTCACGGTGAGATGAGCCGTGGTTAATTCCTTTTCGATATCCAGACTGTCGCGTTCGGGGCGGACCTGAACACGGGGTTTGAACGCGTCGCCGGATTTGCGCGACGCGATTGGGAAAGGGTTTTCAATGAACAAGGCAATCACCGACGGCATCGTGTTCATGCCGCCTCAATTCGCGAATGGTCTGACGGTTTGGTCTGCGGGGGACGGAACACCCGGATCGCCCACATATGGCGGGTCCGGCACGGGGGTATTTGTTCCGGCGGATGCGGATTTTGCCGGTTGTCTTGAAATCCTGAAGGTCAACACGACGCAGCAATTGCGTTACATGGGGCAGACGCCGATCCTGCCCGGTTGCTATTTGCAGATCAAAGCCCGGGTCAAGGCGATCAGCGGCCCGTTGCCGTCGGTGCGCATTGCAGCCTGGGCCGGTGGCGCGGGTGATGTGCATGTGGCCGGTCTTGTGGAACAGGGGCCTGCCACCCAGCTGTCGGGCTATGGCACGGTTCACGAGATCACCGCGATTGTCGGCACCGGCCAGCGCCCGGGCGTGGACATGCCCTGGGGGCTGGCCGCCCTTTACGGGCATTTCGGCCTGGATATCGAAGGGGCCAACGGCGCGCTGGTGCGTGTCGATGATCTTGAGATCACCGATGTCACCGGGTTTTTTCTGCGCGAGATGATCAGCCTGGTCGATGTGCGCGACTTTGGTGCTGTTGGTGATGGTGTGACGGATGACTCGGTTGCGTTTGAGGCGGCGGATCAGGCGGCCGGTGGCCGCCGGGTCTTTGTTCCGCAAGGCATCTATCACCTTGCGGAAAACACCAGCATCGATGCGGAGATTGAATTCGAAGGCACCGTCACCATGCCGGATGACAAGATGCTGTTGCTGACCAAGGATTTCCATCTGCCCGCATATATTGAGGCGTTCGGAGATGAGGAGCTGGCTTTCAAGAAGGCGTTTCAGGCTCTGCTAAACAATTCGGACCATGACTCGCTGGATCTTGGCGGGCGCAAGATTTCCGTTTCCGCGCCGATCGACATGGCCGCTGCGGTTCCCAACAAGCAAAGCGGCTTTTCCACGCGCCGCGTGATCCGCAACGGGCAGCTCGATGTCAAAAGCGGTACCGCCTGGGACACCGAAACCTTCACCTCTGTCGCTACTTATGACCCCTTGGACAAGACACGCCTGACCAATGTCGCCAATGTGGCCAATATTCCGGTAGGATCGCTGGTTGAAGGCAGTGGTGTCGGGCGTGAGGTTTACGTGCGCTCGAAAAACATAGGTGCCGGTGAGATAACCCTGAGTGCACCCATCTATGACGCCGCCGGTACCCAGACCTTTACCTTTCAGTCGTTCAAATACCTGCTGGATTTCAGCGGTTTCGATACGTTGCGGAAATTCGGCATGGAACAGATCGAGTTTCAGTGCAACAGCCGGTGCAGCGGTATTCGTCTGGCGGCCTCGGGCAGTACGTTTTCGTTGAAAGACTGTTTTATCAGTCGCCCGAAGGATCGGGGCCTGACCTCGACCGCGACGGGGTGCAAGGGGCTGCTGATCGATAATTGCCAGTTCCTGTCCTCAGAAGAAGCGCTTGACGTGACGGACCGGAATTCCATCGGGCTGAACACCAACTCGAACGATGTGAAGCTGCGTCACAATCAGGCGGTGCGGTTCAAGCATTTTGCCGTTCTGGGCGGCGGTACTAATTTGGTTCTGGGCAACCATTTCTTTCAGGGCGACGGCATCCCGCAGGGGGTCCGTACCGCGGGGCTGATCATGATCGGCACCTACAACACTTCGACCATTGCCGAGAACTATGTCGACAACTGCTTTATCGAATGGACCAATGAACGCGATGCGGCACCCACCTATACCAGCGGGTTCTCGTTCAGTTCGATGAGCATCACGGACAATATCTTTTTCTCGAGCGATGCACCGGCCTGGTTCAGCTATATCATCATCCGCCCCTATGGCGCTGGCCATTACCTGAATGGTGTGACGGTGACCGGCAACAAGTTCCGCGCCACCAGCGGTTCGATCGATCGGGCGGAACGGGTCGATACATCTTTTGCCGATCTGGACAATAACAGGCATTCGAACGTAACCTACGAGAACAATACCTATCACGGGATTGCCAAGAGATCATCGAACCCGCTGCGCGTCCGCAGCCAGCAGAACTCGGTCGCGAATGTCTGGTCTGTTTCGGCAAACGGGGAATTGCCATTTGGCGGCAAGGCGCGCGGCTGCGATGGGGTCACTGCCATCGGGTCGCTGACCGGGGTGTTCAACAACCTTGTCTATTCGGCCCCTCATGTTTTGACCGAACAAGGGATCAGTGGCGACAGTCTTATTCTGCGCTGGCCGGATCACCTGAAAGGCGAAGTCTCGGTCACGATGCGCATGGAGCGTTGAAGCAGCGGCTGGCCGCCCATTTCGGGTGGCCAGCCGCCTGACAAACGGGCGCAGAAAAGCGCGGATTGGCGCAGCGGCAAGGAAATAGGCGACGTTTTAATCTGATGTGCTAGGCTTGGGGAAAGAAATGGAGAATCCCGATGCCGAAAATCGCCAAAAACGCCAATGTTCAGACAGTTATCACCACGTTTGAAATGACGCCCGGCACCTGTCAGGACCTTTTGGAGGCGCTGACCGACGCCTATTCCGAGTTCATCTCGAAGCAGCCCGGCTTTGTTTCTGCCGGGCTTCATGTGAATGATGCGCAAACCCGGATTGCCAACTATTCGCAATGGCAACGCCGCGAGGATTTCCTGGCCATGCTGCGGACCGCCGAGATGCGCGACCGCAACCGCAAGATCAACGAGCTGTGCAAGAGCTTTGAGCCGGTCATGTATGACGTTGCAGAGACATTTGGCTCTACCTGACCTGAATCAAAGCCTGCCGTGCATGTCTGTTTCAAAGTAAGCCTGCAAAACGGAGGCGCATGCTATGTATCACAACATTCTCGTTCCGATCTCTTTCGATGCTGAAAGAGACACGTCCGGGCCGTTGAAACTGGCCCGGGTTCTGGCCACGCCGGACGCGCAAGTCACATTGCTGCATGTGGTTGAGCATATTCCAAATTATGCAATCTCGTACATGCCGTCCGAATATCTGACCGAGGCCCGAAAGGCGATTCAGTCAGAGCTTGATACGCTGGCGTCGCAATTGCCGAATGCCACGGGCGTCGTGATCGAAGGGCATTCCGGCCGGACCATTCTGGACTGGGCCGAGGCGCATCACCCGGACCTGATCATCGTGGCCTCGCACCGGCCGGGGATGCAGGATCTGCTGTTGGGGTCAACCGCGTCCCATATCGTGCGCCACGCCCCTTGTGCGGTGCATGTGGTTCGGTGACAGTCGGACATCACTGGCAGTAAGCAAAATTGTGCCTGTGCGGGCGGCGGTTTCGGGCCGGGCCAGATTTTTTGAACCCGGTGGAACTGTGTTGCCTCGGCTTTGCCACATATTGCCCTTATGGGTCTGGGCATGTTGTTCAAGAAACCAACGCAGGAAGCACCTGACCTGAACCCGCGCTCGGCCAAACGACACCAGCGCGCCGAGGCGGCGCGGCGGCAGGCGCTGTCCCCGCTGAGGATACTGGTCATGGTTCTGCTGCTGCCGCTGACGACCGCGCTGATTGCCACGGGCGTCTTTCTGCGCACCTCGGGCTATGAGCGGGACGAGGCGGTGATCCACCTGATCGCGCTGGCGGGATGTGATGCGACACAGGCCATGGGGATCGGGCCGTTCCGCGCAGGACAGCCGGGATATCATGAGCGCAACGACCCGGATGGTGACGGGGTGGCCTGCGGGTATGCCGAGCTGGAGCTGCCGCGCGCGACCACCGTGCAGGCGCAAGACCAGCCGAAGCCGCGCGAACGGTCGGTGGGAAGCGCCAAGTTCGTGCGCCCCTGAATTCGGGGGAAGGGTCTAGCCTTTCATCGCCTGTAGCAGTTCCAACAACCCTTTGCGGTCGTCGTCACTGGCATAATCGCCGGTGGCCAGCCGTTCGGCGATTCGCAGGCGCAGGCGTTCCTGTTGGGTGCGGACCTCTTCCCCGGCGGTTTCGGCCAGCGTCTTCATGATCACCGCCACGGCCTGTTGGCGTTTGGTGGTGGGGTTGGCGATGTAATCGACAAGGCTCTGCTGCCCGGAATCGAGGATGTTTTCAGCCAGTTCACGCAGTTGGTCGCCATTGGGCAGCAGCGGGGCGGGAGTCTGTTCGGGGGGCAGGATTTCCGGCAGGTTGCGTGGAGTTTCGGCCAGGGCGTTCGCGCCATCGACAAAGGCTTCGGTGATCATCCGCGTGATCTTGATCGCGCGCGGGTCCTTGAACAGAGCCGAGGCGATGGCCACGCCGTAATCGGTATAGACCCACGGATTGACCCGCCGCCCGCCGCGGCCTTTGGGTTTTGAGATCACATTCTGTGATTGCAAATCAGCGACCTCGGCATCGGTCAGCTGAAAGCGGTAGCCCTCGAACAGGTCGGTGTTGCGCGACACCGCCTGATTAAACGCACTGACGGATTTTCCGTAGAACTGCGCCAGATCCTCGGCCAGCACCACGCGGGTGCCGCGCACCCTGTGAATGGCACTTTGGACCTCATGCGCGCTGGGCAGGTTTTTCGGGTTCGTCATGGCAGCCGTTTGGAATCACAATTTGTGATTTCAAACGTGGAGGAGGGTGGAGCGGGGTGCAAGTTTGAAATGCCGGGGTTTGCCGCGTCCCCGACCGGAGGTTCGGCGTGTTCATTGGGGTATCTTGCGCAGATAGGCAAAGCGATAGGCAAGCGCGACGCCGCCTGCGCCGCCGAAAATATTGCCGATCGTGACCCAGAACAGGTTGCCGATGGCCGCGCCAAAACCGAGGTCGGCACCGGCAAGCGCGCCTTGCGGCAGCAGGTACATATTGGCGACGGAATGCTCGAGCCCCAAGAGGACAAACGCCGCTATGGGCCAGAGTACCGCCATGACCTTGCCCACCACCGATCTGGCCGCGAAGCTCAGCCAGACAGCAAGGCAGACCAGCGCGTTGCACAGAACGCCGCGCGTAAAGGCTTGGGTGGCCGAGAGGTCGGCCTTGCCATTTGCGATTGCTGATGCGGTGGCCCCCATGGGCCCGTCCAGCAAACCGGTTGCAGCGAAGGCCAGAGCCAGCGCGATAGACCCGACCAAATTCCCGAGATACACGAGGCCCCAGTTGCGCAGCAGGGCGCGCGGCGAGATTTTCCGGTCCACCGCCGCGATAGTCATCAGGGCATTTCCGGTGAACAGCTCGGCCCCGCCGACGACCACAAGGATCAGGCCCAGCGAGAACACGACCCCACCCAGAAACCGGGCTGGTCCGAATCCGGTGTCAACGCCGGTCATGACCATGGTATAGGCGGCCCCGCCGAAGCCGATGAACACGCCCGCGAGTATCGCCAGAGTCAGCGTCTGGCCGACCGTGAGATGTGCCTTGGCAACACCGGCGGTTTCAACCAGCTCGGCGATCTGGGCGGGTTTGTAGGCGTCAATTCCGGTTGGGTTCTGTGTTTGCATGGGACCCACTTTGCCGACGCATTCGCGTTTCGACATTGATTGGGATCAAGCATCCATCGGTGCAAAAACAACCGCACTGGGGGCGAGGCTGCAACCCTGAAGGGACAGCCGCCCGGATGCAGTGCGGTGTATGGTTGAAAATCGGCGCAAATCGCCGGTATCAATGCGAGATTTCGGACCGTCGTGCTAGGGTACGCGCGGCGGGGCCGTTCCGGCCGTGTTACATGGCAATTTTGCCAGACGACGGAGGAAAGTGATGTTTGCACGAATTACCCAATACAAAATGAAGCCCGGTACGCGCGAGGCGGCGACGGCGAAGATGAATGAATTGAAATCCGACATCATGGGTATGCCCGGCATGCACAGTTTTACCAATGTGATGAACGAGGATGGTTCGGGCTATGTGATTTCGGTGGTCGAAAGCGAGGCGACCTCGAACGCGAATGCTCCCAAAGTGGCCGAGCTGTGGGGCCATTTCGCCGAATTCATGGAAGGCCCGCCGACGCCGGTTGGGTACGACGTGATTGCCCATTGGGATAAGGGGTAACGGTTCGGGCGGGGGTTCCCGCCCTTTCTTTTAGTTGGAGAGAACAGCGATTTGGACCTCATGCGGTCTGGCCAGGGTGTTCGGGTTCGTCATGGCAACCGCTTGGAAACACAATTTGTGATTTCAAACGTGGAGGAGTGCGCACTGGGCTGCAAGGGTGGAGTGCCGTGGAAGACGCAACATGATACAACTAACGCTTGCAAATGAGCGCGAACGTGGACAGGTTTCGAAGACCAATTAACCAATACGAAGTAGATTAGTGTCAGACCAACACGCAGATCCGATCCAGCAGTTTGTTCAGTTTCTATACTCGGACTTACCCGCCGAAAATGAATTTGAAACGACGCGACCAAAGCTGGCACATTATTCCTCGCTTTTTGTGCTTGAGAGCATGTTGAAGAATGATGAGCTCTGGCTTTCTAACCCTTTAGTAATGAACGACTATGAAGAAGTTGCATTTGGGATCAACGCGTCACTGCGAGCGATATATCAGCATGAAAGGCTGCTAAACTCACTACAAACAAAGCAGAGATGTGATCTTTTTCTAGCAAGTTTTCAATCTTGCTATGACGAATATGGAACGAGTGAGATAGCCGAATTGTACGTTGGTTGTTTCTCGCAATACGATGATCGTGAGCCCAACGGAAAACTGTCGATGTGGAGAGCCTATGGCGCTGATGGTGGGGGAGCTGCGATTGTTTTAGACACTGCGAAGCTGACGAGTGTTCCACAGCGTGGCCTTGTCTTGGCAAAGGTAGTCTACGGCACTGCGCAAGAGCGGTTAGCTTGGATTGACAGGCTATTCAGTTCTGTCGCGGAGTTCTTGAGAAAAGTCGAATTTGATGATGCTGCGGTCCCTACTCTTGCCAAAGAAGTGTTTAAGAGGATTGTGTTGGCCTCGATCTTTTCAAAGGACGTCGGGTTTCGAGAAGAACAAGAGTGGCGCCTTGCATATTTGAAAGACCGCGATCCAGACTCTCAATTTGAGAAGATGAAGAGCTACTCCATTTCAGACCGTGGAATCGAGCCTCGCCTGAAGCTGAATATGGGAGAGCTTAGCAGCATCTTTGGCATGGACTATTCCTATGAAAATTTAGCTGACGCGGTAATTCTTGGCCCAACGGCCAGTACGCCAATTTCTGTGATGGCGACCCGCAAGATGCTGCAAGAATTTAAGAAAACGACATTGGCGAAGAAAGTGCGGGGAGCGAACATTCCGTATCGTCGGCAGTAAAGAATTCCTACCGCTTCCTTCTCTTTACATTCCCACCCCGCTGCCCCGGCCGTCCAGCCGTTGACCGCCCACGCGATTTCACCGCATCCTCAGACGCTTTCTCGACCGCCCATTGGCGGGCCATAGGGTCGTCGGCGATGGCCAGATCGACCGCTTCCAGGCGTTTGATTTCATCGCGGATGTTGGCGGCCTCTTCAAACTCCAGGTTCTCGGCGGCTTTGCGCATCTGGTCGCGCAGCCCGTTCAGATGCGCCTCGAGGTTGGCGCCGTGCATCGGCTTGTCGATGGTGGCGGTGACGCGGTTCATGTCCACGTCGCCCGCATACAGCCCGGCCAGAACATCCTCGACATTCTTTTTCACGGTCGCGGGCGTGATGCCGTGTTCCACGTTATAGGCCATCTGCTTGGCGCGGCGGCGGTCGGTTTCGGCCAGCGCGCGTTCCATCGAACCGGTGATCTTTTCGGCATACATGATCACCCGGCCATCGGCGTTGCGCGCGGCGCGGCCGATGGTCTGAACCAGCGAGGTCTCGGACCGCAGAAAGCCTTCCTTGTCGGCGTCCAGAATGGCGACCAGCCCGCATTCGGGAATGTCGAGCCCTTCACGCAGCAGGTTGATGCCGACCAGCACGTCGAACGCGCCCAGACGCAGGTCGCGCAGAATCTCGATGCGTTCCAGCGTGTCGATATCGGAATGCATATAGCGCACCTTGATGCCCTGTTCGTGCAGGTATTCGGTCAGATCCTCGGCCATGCGTTTCGTCAGCGTTGTGACCAGCGTGCGATAGCCATCGGCGGCGACCTTGCGCACCTCGTCCAGCAGGTCGTCGACCTGCATCGACACGGGGCGGATTTCGACCTGCGGGTCCAGCAGGCCGGTGGGGCGGATCACCTGTTCGGTGAAGACGCCGCCGGTCTGGTCGAGCTCCCACGCGGCGGGGGTGGCCGAGACGAAGACGGATTGCGGGCGCATGGCATCCCATTCCTCGAACTTCAAAGGCCGGTTGTCCATGCAGGACGGCAGGCGGAACCCGTGTTCGGCCAGCGTGAACTTGCGCCGATAGTCGCCCCGGTACATGCCGCCGATCTGCGGCACGCTGACATGGGATTCGTCGGCAAAGACGATGGCGTTGTCGGGGATGAATTCGAACAGGGTCGGGGGCGGCTCGCCCGGTGCGCGACCGGTCAGATAGCGCGAATAGTTCTCGATCCCGTTACAGACGCCGGTGGCCTCGAGCATTTCCAGATCGAAATTGGTGCGCTGTTCCAGCCGCTGCGCCTCGAGCAGTTTGCCTTCGCCGACCAGCTGGTCGAGGCGCATCCGCAGTTCTTTTTTGATCCCGATGATCGCCTGCTGCATCGTCGGTTTTGGCGTCACGTAGTGGGAGTTTGCATAGACCCGGATATGGTCCATCGTGTCGGTCTTTTCGCCGGTCAGCGGGTCGAATTCGGTGACCTGTTCCAATTCCTCGCCGAAGAAGGACAGTTTCCAGGCGCGGTCCTCAAGGTGGGCGGGCCAGATTTCCAGACTGTCGCCCCGCACCCGGAACGAGCCGCGCTGAAACCCCTGATCGTTGCGGCGGTATTGCTGGGCCACCAGATCGGCCATCACCTGCCGCTGGTCGTATTCGTGACCGACCTTCAGATCCTGCGTCATCGCCCCGTAGGTTTCGACCGAACCGATACCGTAGATGCACGACACCGAGGCGACGATGATCACGTCATCGCGTTCCAGCAGCGCCCGCGTGGCCGAGTGGCGCATCCGGTCGATCTGTTCGTTGATCTGCGATTCTTTTTCTATGTAGGTGTCAGAGCGTGGCACATAAGCTTCGGGTTGGTAATAGTCGTAGTAGGACACGAAATATTCCACCGAGTTTTCGGGGAAGAAGCCCTTGAATTCACCGTATAGCTGCGCGGCGAGCGTTTTGTTGGGGGCCAGGATGATGGCGGGGCGCTGGGTTTCCTCGATCACCTTGGCCATGGTGAAGGTTTTGCCCGTTCCGGTCGCGCCCAGCAGCACCTGATCGCGTTCCCCGTCCAGCACGCCGCCCGCCAATTCCTTGATCGCCGTGGGTTGATCGCCTGCCGGATTGAATTCGGTATGCATCACGAATTGCCTGCCGCCTTCCAGTTTCAGGCGCGCGCGCACGTCTTCGGCGGTCAGTTGGGTCTTGTCGGAATGGGCGTAAGGCATTGGCAGGCTCCGGGCGTCAGGCCCTTACATTTGTTCTTATTTTGTCCAACTGCAAGGGCCGATCCGAATTCATTGCGCGCAATGCGGTCTGAGACTGTGCGAGGGGTGAGATGGTGTAATGTTCTTGCGTTTGTTTGGCGCGATCCTATCCCAGCCTGATGACAGTTTCTGGCATGAGTTCGCGGGCGAGGGCCGCGACAATTGCAATCTTGCCCCCGGGCGCGCTCTGACGCATAAACGGGCTCAGCCAAGTGAGTACGGAGAGGCGACATGCGCGCACGGATCTACCAGCCCGCAAGAAATGCGATGACCTCGGGGATGGCCAAGACCCGCAAATGGGTTCTGGAATACGCCCCGGCCTCGGCGCGCGGGGTTGATCCGCTGATGGGCTGGACGTCGTCCAGCGACACGCAGGCTCAGGTGCGCCTGAAGTTCGACACGAGGGAAGAGGCGCTGGATTATGCCAAGGCCCACGGTATCGATGCGCAGGTCAGCGAGCCGCACAAGCGCAAACCCAATCTGCGTGCGCGGGGCTATGGCGAGAATTTCGCAACCGACCGGCGTGCCCCCTGGACTCACTGAATGATCGAAATCCGCGAGGCTGACCCGACATCGGACGTATTACGCCCGATTGTCGAGGCGCATTTTGCCCATGGCGAAACTGCGGGACCTGCGGAAAGCAACCACACGATGGACGCCGAAGCACTGGCTGGCCCGGGGGTGCGATTCTGGGCCATTTTTGACGGACAGCAGCCATTGGGATGCGGTGCGCTGAAAGCGCTGCCCGATGGAACCGCCGAAGTGAAATCGGTGCATATTCTGGCGCAGGCAAGAGGGCGCGGGCTGGCGCACGTGCTGATGACGCATCTGGCTGAACAGGCTGGCGCAGAGGGGTGCGAGGCTTTGGTTCTTGAGACCGGGGCAAGCCATCTTCGCGAATATGATGCCGCCCGCAAGCTGTATGAGTCGCTGGGCTATTCCTATTGCGGGCCTATCTTTGGGTATGTTGACGATCCCAACAGCGCATTCATGCGCTTGCCTCTTGAACCCCGCGGGTAAAAACCGCAAGAAGGGCGCAGCGGTCCCTTAGCTCAACTGGATAGAGCAGCTGACTTCTAATCAGCAGGTTGAGGGTTCGAGTCCTTCAGGGATCGCCATTGTCAAACCAGATCAATACCGGACATGCGCCTGCTTTGGTCGGCGCGATGTGATCTTGTGGCTGTTTGGTGTGGTATGAGGGGCTGGACGAGGGGGTCATGCCAGCCCCTCTAAGGGGTCACAGAGTGGTAGTATGTGTTCCTTAAGTACAATCTAACGTGATTCACCGGGCGGCGATATTGGGGGATTCCCGTAGGCTGGCATTTGCGCGGAAAATGCGTGTCGGGCGGGGTAATCCTGTTGAGATCAGACCGGGTTTTTGCGCGGCATTCACGGTGAGGGTGCGGGATAGGCTGGCAAAACCGGCGGCGATGCAAAAAAAATATTGCAACCGGTTGCAAAGAAAATCATTGTTACGCACAACAACAAGATTCGGGAGAGCTGCATGTTGAGGGTCGGATTGCTGGGTGCCGGGCGTATTGGGCGTGTTCATGCGCAGGCCATATCTTCCCATCCGGGGAGCAGGTTGTGTGCGGTATCCGATGCGCTACCCGAGGCGGCAGCCAGCCTGGCGGATGAATATGGGGCCGAGGCACGCAGTTCAGAAGAAATAATCGCTGATCCCGAGATTGACGCGGTTCTGATTGCAACGCCGACGGATACGCATTCCGACCTGATCGAGGCGGCCACGGGCGCTGGCAAAGCCGTTCTGTGCGAAAAGCCCGTCGATCTGAGCCTTCAGAGGGCACAGGATTGTCTGAAAGCGGTCGCGGGGCGTGGCAAACCTGTCATGATCGGGTTTAACCGGCGGTTCGATCCTAATTTTGCAGCTTTGAAGGCCGGTTTGGACGCAGGTGAAATCGGCAAGGCCGAACTGTTGTCGATCACGTCATTTGACCCGGCCCCGCCACCGGTCAGCTATGTAAAAGTGTCCGGTGGACTGTTTCGGGACATGATGATCCACGATTTCGACATGGCGAACTTTCTGATGGGGGATGTGCCCCAGACCGTCACGGCGGTGGGATCGTCGGTTGTGGATGCAGAGATCGGCGCGGCAGGCGATGTGGATACAGCTGTGGTCACAATGACTTACGCAGACGGCCGGATTGGGGTCATCAAGAACTCGCGCCGGGCGGCCTATGGCTATGATCAGCGGGTCGAGGTGCTGGGTTCGGAAGGGTTGTTGCAGGCGCATAACATGCTGGAAAACACCGTCGTGAAATCGACGGCAGATGGCGTTGTGGGCGCAAAGCCGACTTATTTCTTTCTGGAACGCTACATGCCGGCCTATCGCGTGGAATGGGCCGCATTTGTTGATGCCGTCAGCGGCGGTTCCAACGTTCCCGTCACGTTGCAGGATGGTGTGGCGGCGCTGGCGATGGCCGAGGCCGCGACCCTGTCAGCGAAGACGGGAAAGCCCGTCCGGATGGAGGAAATTTTGAAACCGGTTGCAAAATGACCAAAATTCTTCAAACTAACAACAGCTCGGCCCTGCGCCGCAGCCACTGAGATTCGGCACAGCCGGATGATTGGGGCCGGTACCCCAACAGAAGATCAGACTGAACCAATGGGAGGAAACTGAAATGAAGAAATTCGTTAAAGGTGCACTTGCCGCGGGGGCACTGGCCCTGGCTACGCCCGCTCTTGCGCAGGACATCGTGGTCGTATCGCATGGCCAGGCCAATGACGCATTCTGGAACGTCGTGAAGAACGGTGTTGAACAGGCTGGCAAGGATGTCGGTGTGAATGTGGAATACCGCGCGCCGGAAACCTTCGACATGGTGGCCATGTCGCAGCTGATCGACGCAGCGGTGAACCAGGAACCTGATGGCCTGATCGTTTCGATCCCGGATGCGGATGCGCTTGGCCCGTCAATCGAACGTGCCGTTGCCGCTGGAATCCCGGTGATCTCGATCAACTCGGGATCGGATGTGTCGAAACAGCTGGGTGCGTTGCTGCACGTGGGTCAGGACGAGTTTGACGCCGGGAAAGCTGCGGGTGAACAACTGGCTTCGATGGGGGGCAAAACCGCGATCTGTGTGAACCACGAAGTGGGCAACGTTGCGCTGGACCTGCGTTGCGCAGGTTTCGCGGAAGGCTTTGGCGGTAATGTCGAAGTTCTGCCGACCTCGAACGATCCGTCGGAAATCGAGTCGAAGGTCTCGGCTGCTCTGGCTGCAAACGAAGCCGTCGATACGGTTATGGCGCTGGGTGCAAGCTCGGCCGGTGAGCCGACTGTTGCCGCTGTCAAAGCGTCGGGCCGTGATGTGAACGTTGCATCCTTCGACCTGTCGGCCAACTTCCTGCAATCGATTGCGGATGGCGACGCGGCCTTTGCCATTGACCAGCAGCAGTATCTGCAAGGGTACCTGTCGGTGAACTTCATGGGCCTGCACGCCAAATACGGCCTGATGCCCGGTGGCAACGTTCCTTCGGGTCCGAACCTGATCACTCAGGACAAGGCCGCGCAGGTGATCGAGCTGTCCGCGCAGGGCATCCGCTGATCCATACCGCAACCTGAACTAAACGGGGCGGCGCGGTGGCGCCGCTCCCACCCAAGTGGGAGGAAACGATGAGTGACTCAGCGCAAATCGCCGGGGACGAAAGGGTCAAGAAAGAACCTTTCATGACCAAGCTCATGAAACGGCCCGAACTCGGTGCGATGGCCGGTGTCGTTCTGGTGGTCATCTTCTTTGCCATCACAGCAGACGATTCGATGTTTACCCTGGCCGGGGTCATGAATTTCATGACACCTGCGGCACAGCTGGGTATTCTGGCAATCGGCGCAGCGCTTTTGATGATCGGTGGTGAGTTTGATCTGTCCATCGGATCGATGGTGGCGTTTGCGGGCCTGTTCTTCGGCGTCTGCGTGGTGACATGGCATCTGCCACTGATCATTGCGATCCCCATGACATTTGTATTCGCGGCATTCGTCGGAGCAGTGAACGGCAATATCGTCATAAGATCTGGCCTGCCGTCCTTTATCGTGACGCTGGCTTTCCTGTTCATTCTGCGTGGCTTGTCCCTTGTTGGCCTCAAAGCGGCGACCGGAGGGTCGACCCAGTTGCGCGGTGTGCGTGACGTGGTTGAAAACGACTGGCTGGCGCCGTTCTTTTCGGGTGAAGCCTTTGGCAGCCTGTTTGCCTGGCTGGCGGCCAACGGCATGATCGACACCTTCAAAAGCGGAGCACCCAAGGTGCCCGGCGTTCCGGTCGAAATCCTGTGGTTCATTGTGCTGGCATTGGCCGCCACCTATGTGTTGCTGCGAACCCCGGCGGGGAACTGGATTTTCGCGGCGGGCGGTGACAGCACTGCGGCATCGAATTCCGGTGTTCCCGTGAGCAAGATCAAGGTGTCTCTGTTCATGCTGACTGCCTGTTGCGCTGCACTGGTGGCCATCATTACGGTGATCGACGCGGGCTCGACCGACGCACGGCGTGGTTTCCAGAAAGAATTCGAGGCGATCATCGCTGCCGTGATCGGGGGCTGTCTGCTGACGGGCGGATATGGCTCGGCCATCGGGGCGTTCTTTGGTTCGATCATCTTTGGCATGGTTGTCATCGGACTGACCTATACGGATTTCGATCAGGACTGGTTCCAGGTGTTCCTGGGCGCGATGCTGCTGATTGCCGTTCTGTTCAACAACGCGATCCGCAAACGCGTAACCGGGGAGCGCTGATATGACCGAAGATACCAAGTTCCACCATGGCGATGCGGCAGGCGATCAGGCCCCCATCGTGGAAATGAAGGATATCGAGAAGCACTTTGGCAACATCATCGCATTGGCGGGCGTCAGTTTTGACGTCAAGCCGGGTGAATGCCACTGCCTGCTGGGCGATAACGGCGCGGGCAAGTCGACCTTCATCAAGACCATGTCCGGGGTACATAAACCCACCAAGGGCGAGATCTTTTTCGAGGGCAAACCGCTGCATTTTGACACTCCGCGGGATGCGATGGAGGCAGGCATTGCGACCGTGTTCCAGGACCTTGCGATGATCCCGCTGATGAGCGTCACGCGCAACTTTTTCATGGGGCGCGAGCCGACCAAGGGTAAAGGTCTGCTGAAGCGGTTCGATGTTGAACACGCGAATGAGGTCTGCATGGAAGAGATGCGCAAGATGGGCATCAACCTGCGCGGGCCGGATCAGGCTGTTGGCACCCTGTCTGGGGGGGAACGGCAGACCGTTGCCATTGCCCGCGCCGTGTATTTTGGTGCCAAGATCCTGATCTTGGACGAGCCGACCTCGGCCCTTGGTGTGCGCCAGACTTCGAACGTTCTGGCCACCATCGACAAGGTGCGCAGTCAGGGCGTCGGCGTGGTTTTCATCAGCCACAACGTGCGTCACGCGCTGGCGGTGGGTGACAGGTTCACCGTTTTGAACCGGGGCAAGACGCTGGGCACAGCAACGCGTGGCGAGATCACGCCAGAGCAGTTGCAGGACCTGATGGCAGGCGGTCAGGAAATGGCCGAGCTAGAAGGATCGCTGGGCGGTACGGTTTAAAGTACAGAACTTGGATGCCCCAATGGGGCATCCATCGGGCGGTGGCACGTGACGCCCCACTTTTTTCAGGCTTTGATACAAAAGCTGGCACTTTCGCAAATGAGAAAACCCGTAGGTCGCCAAAGGCGGAGCTGAGTTGAAAGGGATCATGATGAGCAAGACAGTCCGACTGACCGCGGCGCAGGCTCTGGTGCGCTATCTGGGCGCGCAGATGAACGAGGACGGAGAGCCCTTTATCGCAGGTGTCTGGGCGATCTTCGGCCATGGCAACGTGGCCGGTCTGGGCGAGGCGCTGCACGGTGCGAAAGACAGCCTGCCCACCTATCGCGGTCATAATGAGCAGACCATGGCGCATTGCGCGATTGCCTATACCAAGCAGTTGGGGCGCAGGCGGGCGATGGCGGTCACTTCGTCCATCGGGCCGGGGGCCACCAACATGGTCACCGCTGCTGCTCTGGCCCATGTGAACCGCCTGCCGGTTTTGTTGCTGCCCGGTGACGTGTTCGCCACGCGTGGTCCCGACCCGGTTTTGCAGCAACCCGAAGTGTTCTCGGACGGAACCATCAGCGCGAATGACTGTTTCAGACCGGTCAGCCGCTATTTCGACCGCATCACCCGGCCGGAGCACCTGTTGACGGCGCTGCCGCGCGCCTTCCGCACGATGACGGACCCGGCGGATTGCGGTCCGGTGACGCTGGCCTTTTGTCAGGATGTGCAGGCCGAGGCTTATGACTATCCCGAAAGCTTTTTTGAGCCGCGCGTCTGGTATCAGCGCCGAATTCGTCCGGATGAGGGTGAACTGACACGGGCCGTGGCCGCGATTAAGGCAGCCAAGCGCCCTGTAATCGTGGCCGGGGGCGGTGTGCATTATTCGGACGCGACCGCCGCTTTGCAGCGCTTTGCCGAGGCGCACAATGTGCCGGTGGCCGAGACGCAGGCAGGTAAATCCGCGCTGGCCTGGGATCATCCGCTGAACCTTGGTCCGATTGGCGTCACCGGCGGTGAGCCTGCCAACGATATCTGCGCCGAGGCGGATCTTGTGCTGGGCGTCGGCACCCGGTTTCAGGATTTCACAACCGGGTCATGGGGATTGTTCGCGAACCCCGAGCGGGAATTGATCAGCCTGAACACCGCCGCCTATGACGCGGCAAAGCACGGCGCGATGCCGCTGCAGGCTGACGCCCACGTTGGACTGGGTGAACTGAGCGACGCGTTGGGCGGTTACCGCGCGCCTGATATGCCTGCAACGCTGAAGTCGGAATGGTTTGCCAAGGTCGACGCATTGACCGACGCGCCCGCAGACACCAATGCGCTGCCCACGGATATGCAGGTGATTGGTGCCGTGCAGCGGGTGGCCAATGAAAACACCGTTGCCATGTGTGCCGCGGGCACGATGCCGGGTGAGTTGCACAAGCTGTGGAAGGCACCGCGCTCCGGTGCCTATCATATGGAATATGGCTTCAGCTGCATGGGGTATGAGATCGCCGGTGCGATGGGCATCAAGATGGCCCAGCCCGACCGCGACGTGATCTGCTTTACCGGCGACGGTACTTACATGATGGCGAACTCGGAAATGGCGACGGCGGCGATGATGGGGATTTCGTTCACCGTTGTGGTCACCGACAATCGCGGCTTTGGCTGCATCAACCGTTTGCAGATGGGAACCGGCGGGGCCGAGTTTAACAACCTGCTGGATCACGCAATCGGCGGCGAAAATTCGGTGATCGACTTTGCCAAACATGCCGAAGCAATGGGGGCGACCGCGCTCAAGGTCAGCTCGATCACCGAGCTTGAGGAGGCACTGGCGAAGCGAAGTGACATCAAAGGCCCCTATGTGGTGGTGATCGACACCGATCCCTACCCATCGACCGAATATGGCGGAACGTGGTGGGAAGTGGCGGTGCCCGAGGTCAGCATCCGTCCGGAAGTAAACGAAAAACGTGCGGCCTATGAGGTCGCCATCAAGGAAAGAAACACGAAATGAGCGTGAAGATCGGTATCTCTCCGATTGCCTGGCAGAATGACGATCTGCCGGACCTGACCGCAGCCTACACGATGGAGCAGGCGCTGAAAGAAGCGCGCGAGATCGGCTATACCGGTGTTGAACGGGGCCAGCGGATGCCCGGCGACACCGAAGGGTTGCGCGCCTATCTGGACGCAAACGACATCGCGCTGTGTGGCGGTTGGTGTTCGGGCAGTACTCTGGTCAATGACCTTGAGGCCGAGATCGCCATCGTGCGCGAGCAGGTGGAACAATTTGTTGCGCTGAACAGCCCCTGCATTGTTTACGCCGAGTGTTCAAATACCGTTCAGGGGCAGATCGGAACACCGGTCAATGACCGCCCGAAGCTGTCCAAAGACGAGGTTCTGGCCTATGCGGGCAAGCTGACCGAGCTTGCCAAATGGATGGCAGATCAGGGTATGCCGGTGGCCTATCACCATCATATGGGCACGATCATCGAAAGCGAAGAGGATGTGAACTGGCTGATGCAAGGTTCAGGCCCCGAGCTGAAGCTGTGTTTCGATACGGGTCACTTGCTGTTTGGCGGTGGCGACGTGATGGCCACGCTGAACCGTTGGGGCGACCGGGTGCATCACGTGCATTTCAAGGACATCCGCCCAGACATCGTGCAGGACACGCGCGAGAACAATCGCAGCTTTCTGGATGCCGTAATTGCCGGCGCATTCACCGTGCCGGGTGATGGCTGCATCGACTTTCAGGCCGTAGCCAACGCGTTGAAAGCAATGGATTACAGCGGCTGGATCGTGGTCGAGGCAGAGCAGGACCCCGCCAAGGCGCCGCCCTATGAGTACTCCAAATTGGGCTATGACCACATCGTCGAGGTTTGCGGCAAGGCAGGGTTGGAGATCACCGTTTAATCACCGCCCCTCGGGGCAACACCGAAGCCATGAAAGAGGAGTTTGTCATGGTACATCAAGACCTTGGATATGTCGGCTATTTTGACCGGGAATCCTGTGATCTGGATGAATTCAAGGTGTTGACCTCGCAAAACCTGACAGCCGGTGCGGTTCCTCATGCCGCATCGGTGCAAAAGAACGTTCCGATCTATGATATGCATGCGCTGCGCCCGGCGCTGGAGAAGGCAGATCAAAGAAAAGCGCTGCTGGCGGAATGGGCAGGCGTGTTGGACAAATCTGCGGGTGTGATCGTTCTAAAAGGCGCATTTGCGGATACGTCCGTGATCGACCGGGCGACGGCTGTGTTCCAGCAGATCATCGTGGAAGAACGTCAGGGCGGGGCCGGAGAAGGCGACCACTTCGCGGCCTCGGGCGCGAATGACCGCATATGGAACGCATTGCAGAAACAGTGCTTGCGCGACCCCGAGGGCTTTGCACTCTATTTCGGGAATGTGGCCATTGCAGCGGCTTGCGAGGCGTGGCTGGGGCCGAACTATCAAATGACCGCGCAAATCAATCAGGTGCGCCCCGGCGGCAAGGCACAGCAGGCGCATCGGGATTACCATCTGGGCTTTCAAACCGCCGACAGCGCCGCCCGGTATCCGGCCCATGCCCATCTGGTGACGGCCTCGCTGACCTTGCAAGGCGCGGTTGCGCATTGTGACATGCCCGTGGAAAGCGGCCCAACCAAACTGTTGCCGTTTTCGCAGCTTTACGCGCCGGGATATCTGGCCTTTCACGATGCGGCACACCGGGCGTTTTTTGAAGAGAACTACATTCAGTTGCCCCTTGCGAAGGGGGATGCGGTGTTCTTCAACCCGGCGCTGTTCCACGCTGCCGGGGAAAACAGCAGTACGGATATTCAGCGGATGGCGAACCTGTTGCAGGTCTCATCCGCTTTTGGCCGCGCGATGGAGATGGTTGACCGGCAGTCCATGTCGCAGGCGGTGTTTCCGTCGCTGGTCGCCCTGAAACAACGGGGGGCGCTGAGTGCGGCAGAGCTGAATGCCGCTATTGCCGCAACGGCTGAGGGCTATCCGTTCCCGACCAATCTGGACACCGACCCGCCGATTGGTGGCAACGCGCCCGAAAGCCAGGCCGACATATTGCACAGGGCCGTATCGGAAGGGTGGGCCGAGGCTCAGCTGTCTGCCGCGCTTTTGGCCCTGCAAGCACGGCAAGCGGCCTGAGGGCGATACAGGCGGGCCGTTTAGGCCCGTCCAATAAGGAGAACAAGAATGGCAGATCTGCTGAAGAAGCCTATTGGAACCCGTGGCAAGGTACATGACATCACCCCGGACAGTGCCGGATGGCGATATGTGGGTTTTGGGCTCTATCATCTGCAAGCAGGCGACAGGGCGGCCGAGGCGACAGGAGACCGCGAAGTCATTCTGGTGATGGTCGAAGGAAAGGCGCGGATCACCGGGGCTGGGCAGGACTGGGGCGTGTTGGGCGGTCGGATGAACGTGTTCGAAAAGACACCGCCGCATAGCCTGTATCTGCCCAACGGAACCGAGTGGGAGGCTGTGGCGGAAACCGATTGTGTTGTGGCGGTCTGCTCGGCCCCGGGCAAGGGCGGCCACAAAGCGCGCCGGATTGGGCCGGATGGCATCACCCTGACCGAACGCGGCAAGGGCGTGAATACGCGATATATCAACAATATCGCGATGGAGAACGAGGATTATGCCGACAGTCTGCTGGTGACCGAGGTCTTTACGCCCAATGGGCACTGGTCCTCTTACCCCAGTCATCGACATGATGAGGATGATTTTCCCCGCATCACCTATCTGGAAGAGACGTATTATCACCGCCTCAACCCGGCCAACGGGTTCGGAATTCAGCGGGTCTATACCGATGATGGCCAGTTGGATGAGACGATGGCTGTCTCCGATGGCGATGTTGTGACTGTTCCGCGCGGCCATCACCCTTGTGGCGCGCCCTATGGGTTTGAGATGTATTACCTGAACGTCATGGCGGGCCCCCTGCGCAAATGGCGGTTTGCCCTGGCCCCCGAGGTCGAATGGATCATGGAGCGTGACGGATGAGCCAAGACTTCGCCAATTACCCAAGCCTTGCGGGCAAAACGGTTGTCATCACCGGCGGGGCCGGGGGAATTGGTGCGAAAACCGTTCGCGCCTTTGCCGCGCAAGGGGCGAAGGTCGGGTTTCTGGATATCAATGCGGATGCGGGCCATGCTCTGCTGGCGGACCTGGACGGTGAACACGCCTTTGCGCAATGTGACCTGCGCGATATTGAAGGGATGCGGGCCGCGCTGGAGCAACTGGTCGAGGAGTTGGGCGAGGCGGATGTGCTGGTCAACAACGCCGCCCAGGATGACCGCCACGACTGGCGCAAGGTGACGCCGGACTATTGGGATGAGCGGATGGCGACCAATATCCGCCATATGTTCTTTGCCATTCAGGCTGTGGCCCCGGGTATGATCGCCAAGGGCGCAGGTTCGATCGTCAATATCGGATCGAATTCGTGGTGGGAGGCCGGGGCAGGTTTTCCGGCCTATGCCACCGCCAAATCGGCGGTGCATGGCCTGACCCGCACCATGGCGCGCGAATTGGGCGATCACCGCATTCGTGTGAACACGGTGGTGCCGGGCTGGATCATGACCGAGCGCCAGAAGAACCTCTGGGTCACGCCCGAGGCGCTGGCCAAACAGGTCGACCGCCAATGCCTGCCCGATCCGATTGAGCCTGTCTATGTCGCGCGCATGGTGCTGTTTCTGGCCTCGGACGACGCCGCCATGTGCAGCGCGGGCAACTTCATGGTCGAGGGGGGTTCGATCTGAGGACGAAAGCGCGCGTCAACGTTGCGGCGGCGCGCCAAAGGTACGGATGACCATCCGCGCGGCGGCTTCGACCGGATCGTGGGTTTCTTTCAGGATGGTCACGCGGTCAAATCGTTCGGGATCGCGATTGACAGCGTCTCGCAGGGCATTGCCGAAGGCCATGCGCAGCTCGGTTCCGATGTTGAATTTGCAGATCGAGGTTTCGCGGGACAGCTTCATGCGCTGATCTACCGGCACGCCCGACCCGCCATGAATAACCAGAGGCACTGTGGTCATGGCGTCGATCTCGGCAATGCGGGCTTCGTCCAGACCGCCTTCCTTGTTTTGTTGCAGGTGGACGTTGCCGACCGATATCGCCATCGCATCCACACCGCTTTCACGTGCGAACTGGGCGGCTTCTGCCGGGTCGGTGCCGTTTGATCCTTCACCGCCGGAATAGCCGACAAAGCCAATCTCGCCTTCGCAGGAAATCCCTGCCGCATGGGCCATCTCGGCAATTGCGGCGGTTTCATCGATGTTTTGCCGCAGGGGCTTGCGCGACCCGTCGAACATCAGGGACGTAAAACCGCTGTCGAGCGCGATCTTGCAGTCTTCGAACGTATAGCCGTGATCCAGATGCGCAACGACCGGAACCGAAGCGTTTTCGGCAAGATGCCGGAACATCTTGCCCAGTACAGGCAGCGGAGTGTGGTCGCGGCAGCTGGGACCGGCTTGCAGGATCACGGGCGCATTCTCGGCCTCGGCCGCGGCCACATAGGCGCGCATATCTTCCCAGCCGAGTGTGACTAGCCCGCCTACGGCATAGCCCTGTTCATAAGCAGGTTGCAGGACGTCTTTCAGCGTGACGAGGGTCATTTGAATTTCGCAATCATGTCTTTGATGCCGGGAATGGTTTCGATCTGATAGGCATGTGTGGGCTGGAAATACTGCACCAGAGAACGCTGGGTCAGGCCGCCGAGAATGGTGAAATAATACATCTCGTACCCCGGCAAAACGCAGCAGGGGTGATAGCCCTTGTCGATGCAAACGGTCGATCCATCCACGATGTGATAGGCGTCACCCGGCTGGTTATCTTCGCGCTGCAACATCTGAAGGCCCGAGCCCCAGTTGGGCTTGAACCGGAAATTATAGGTCTCATCGTGGCGGGTTTCGTCCGGCAGGCGGTTGGTGTCATGCTTGTGGCTGGGAAAGCCCGACCAGCCGCCCTGACCGACGGTGAACAGCTCGCTCACCAATAGGCGGCCGACCTTGTCGTGGTGCTTTTGGCCAAGGATGTGTTTGATTTTGCGGTGAGTTTTGGTGTCGTCGCTGCCATATTGCACAAGGTCGTGTTCGCGCACATCGAACGGGTCCAGCACCTTGTCATATTTCGCACCGGCAATGAACACTTCGGTCGCGTCAGAAAGGCAGACCATCTGCACCTTTGCGCCGACGGGTACGTAGACGCCCTCGGGCTCGCCATCCCAGACATCTTCGCCCCGGTTGCCCAGCCTGGGGAAGGAAACGCCTTCGACATCCACATCGACGCTGCCGGTTGCAGGGACGATGCAGGTCTCGTAGCCCGGCACCCGGTATTCGAACGCCTCGCCTTTTTTCAGTTTGACGATGTTGAAATAGTTCAGCGGAACGGTCGGATCGCCGGCGTCAACGATGGGCTTGTTCTGATTGTCATGGGGCGCGATATGCATGGGATACTCCTATGTGGTCAGACCGGAGTGAGAGGCGAGGAACGCGTTCAGTTCGGGGGTCGTGGGCATAGCGGGGGCGCAGCCGGGTTTGGATACGACAATGGATGCGCAGGCAGAACCGCGCATCACCGAGTCTTTCAGCGCGTGCCCCGCCGCGATCGAAGCCAGAAGCCCTGCCATGAAACTGTCACCGGCCCCGACGGGCTTGATAGCGTCCACTGGGTAGATCCCGGTTTTGATTTCCTGCCCATCCGCCAGCGTCACGGCGCCTTTTTCGCCCATCTTGTAAATGACGACCCGGCCCGGTTTTTTGGCGAGGTCCTGTGCCTTGGCAAAGCCCTTTTCCAGACCTCCGGCCATGAAGCCGAACTCTTCATCATTGCCGACAATCAGGTCACTGGCTTCGCCCGCACGGGACAGAACGTCAGCGGCAATTTCCGGCGAAGGCCAGCTGTAGGGGCGGTAATCAACATCGAAAATGATCGGAAGACCAGCTTTGCGCGCATTTTCAAACCCTCGGAACGTGGCGCTGCGCGAGGGTTCGGATGCAAAGACGGTGCCAGCCGAAATCAAGGCCGAGAAGGATGAGTAATCAACCCTGTCCACATCCGCGTCAGTAACCTGAAAATCGACCGCTCCGTTGCGGTAGATGACATTCTGAAAGTTCTCGGTCCGGCTTTCATACAGGGCCAGAGAGGTGCGATACTCGCCCCCCAACACGCGGATATAAGAGGTATCTACCCCGTAATGTTGCAACCGGTTGAGGCAGAACCGACCAATTGCATCGTCCGAGATGGAGGTGATCAAGGATGCCTGGCTGCCCAGCTTGACCAGACCGGCACAGATATTCGCGGACGAGCCGCCAAGATCGGCATGGAACGTATCGGCCTCTTCGCTTTTGACACCGACCGGGTCTGCGTAAAGGTCCATACCCGCACGCCCCAGAACGGCAAAGCGATTTCCTTTGATACCGTCTATCAAAGCGCTCACGTCATGTCCTCCGGCAAAGTGGGTGGGCAAAGTTTGGACCTTGCGTTGAATCGATTCACACGATACTGATTTTGCAACCGGTTGCAAACACAATGTGCGAGGCCATGGCAGATGCCTGAAATCGGAGTGGGAATCGTGGGTGGCGGTTATATGGGCAAGGCCCATTCCGTCGCGATGTCGGCCGTCGGAGCGGTGTTCAACACGGCGTTGCGCCCCCGGCTTGAGGTCATCTGCGCGTCGAGCCCGGACAGTGCCGAACGCTACCGGGCGGCCTATGGATTTCAGCGGGCAACCGATGACTGGCGCATGTTGGTTGAAGACCCCAAGGCCGAGGCAATCGTGATCGCCTCGCCTCAGTCAACACATCGTCAGATTGCCGAAGCGGCTTTTGCCTTGGGCAAACCGGTCTTGTGCGAGAAACCACTGGGCGCATCGCTTGAAGACAGTCGGGCGATGGTTGCCGCGGCTGAGGCTTCGGGGGCGGTGAACATGGTGGGGTTCAACTATATCCGCACACCCGCCAGCCAATATGCCCGCCAGTTGATTACCGATGGCGCGATTGGTGACATCACGTGGTTCCGGGGCGAACATACCGAGGATTTCTATGCAGATCCGCAGGCCCCGGCCACCTGGCGCACGACCGGTATGGCCAACGGCACAATCGGCGATCTTGCCCCGCATATGGTCAACGGCGCATTGGCCTTGGTCGGGCCCATTGCGCAGGTGATGGCCGATGTTGAGACCGTTCACAAAACCCGCCCCGGTGGTGCGGTAACAAATGACGACCATGCCCAGATGATGTGCCGGTTCGAAAACGGGGTCATGGGAAGCTTGTATTTCAGCCGCGTCGCGACGGGGCGGAAAATGGGCTATGCCTATGAAATATCAGGTACAAAAGGCGCGCTCCGGTTCGATCAGGAGGACCAGAATGCGCTGTGGCTGTACAAGCGCGAAGGGCCCGAAGCCGCGCGCGGGTTCACCAAGATCCTGACTGGCCCAGCGCACCCGGATTATGAGCCCTTCTGTCAGGGTCCGGGTCACGGAACCGGCTATCAGGACCAGATCATCATCGAGGCCAAGGACTTTTTACAGGCCATCCATACCGGCGAGGCGATCTGGCCCACGTTCCGCGACGGGCATGAGGTCAATCGTGTGCTGGCCGCTGCGCTGACCTCGTCCGATCAGCGGCAGTGGCAGGACATTAGCGATTTCTGATCGCTCTACGTGACAATTCCAATGAGAGACAATGACCATGGCTAAGTTGAGATGGGGCATGATCGGGGGCGGTGAAGGCAGCCAGATTGGCCCAGCACACCGCCTTGGGGCGCAGGCGGACGGGTTGTTCGAATTTGCGGCTGGCGCGCTGGATCACCGGCCCGAGGTGGGCCGCGAATACGCGCAGCGATTGGGTGTTGCTGCCGATCGTGCCTATGGCGATTGGCAAGAGATGCTGGCGGGCGAAAAAGACCGCGAGGATCGGATTGATCTGGTAACCATCGCGACGCCCAATTCGACCCATTTTGAGATTACCAAGGCCTATCTTGAGGCAGGCTTTAACGTGTTGTGCGAAAAGCCGATGACCATGACGGTGAAAGAGGGCGAAGAGATTGTGCGCGTGGCCGAAGCCTCGGGCAGGATCTGTGCAGTGAACTACTGTTATTCCGCCTATCCGATGGTGCGTCAGGCCCGTGCGATGGTGCGCGCAGGCGATATCGGCAAGGTGCGTCTGGTGGTGACCAATTTCAGCCACGGCCATCATGGCGATGCCACAGATGCGGATAACCCGCGCGTGCGCTGGCGCTATGACCCTGCGATGGCCGGGGTTTCAGGGCAGTTTGCCGATTGCGGCATCCATGCGTTGCACATGGCCAGTTTCATCTGTGACGATCAGGTGAAAACCCTGTCTGCCGACATGGCCTCGACCATCGTCAGCCGTGAGCTGGAAGATGATGCAATGATCAACTTCCGGATGGAGGGCGGCACGGTTGGACGCCTTTGGACGTCATCAGTGGCGATCGGGCGGCAGCATGGCTTTGACATTCAGGTCTTTGGCGAAACCGGTGGGCTGCGGTGGGCGTCCGAACAGCCCAATCAGTTGATCTATACTCCGGTCGGCGGGCGTACTCAGATCATCGAAAAGGGTGAGGGCGGTCTGCACGATGAGGTGCAACGCCTGTCGCGTGTCGCCATTGCGCACCCCGAGGGTTTTCCGCTGGCGGTCGCCAACATCTATTGCGATCTGGCGGATGCGATCCGTGGTGAAAGACGCGACGGTCTACCCGGTGCGGCAGATGGGCTGCGGTCCATTGCGGCCGTCCACGCGGCTGTTGCGTCGGGCAAGGCCGATGGCGCATGGCAGGACGCGCGCCCGCCGATGTTTCGCTGATCAGGGGCGGGGCCGCAATGTGCCCCGTTCGATCACGCGGCAGGGGAAAATGCGGGCCTCGGGATAGCGCTGAGGCTCTTTCAGCATCTCAACGACCAGATCGACGGATGAAGTGATGATCTGTTTGATCGGCTGGTGGATCGTTGTCAAGTTAACGCTTTCCCAGCGCGACATCTCCATGTCGTTCAGACCGATGATTCCAATGTCCTGACCCGGTTTCAGCCCGTGATCGGCCAGTGCGGACAATGCGCCAACAGACAGGATGTCATCGCCGCAGAAATACGCCTCGGACGGGGTGTCGGCCAACAGGCGCAACATTTCGGCGCGGCCAGCTTCGAAGGAATAAGCCCCTGCGAAACAATGGCTTACTTCGATATCGGGGTGGTCTGCCAGTTCTTCCATGAACCCGCGATACCGGTCAAGTGCCGAGGTTGCATCTTCGGGGCCGCCCAGATAGCCGACACGCTTGTATCCGCGCGCCAAAAGCTCTCGCGCGGCCATGCGCCCGCATTCGACGTTGTCGATTCCCACCACATGCACTTCGGGCGAGGTGGCCGAGCGGCCAAATGTATGCACCACCGGTACGCCCGCATCGTGGAACGCCTTGGCAAAGCTGGGCGGCAGCGTCGAAGACGCAACGATGGCCGCGTCAACCGAATACTGGCGCAGCATGCGGACCGAGTTTGCGGGCTCGGTCTCGTCCGTCAGGTTCACGATTAAAGGACGCAGCCCGCGTTCCTGCAAGGCGCGGGTAAACTGATCGAACACCTCAAGAAAAATCGGGTTGTGAAAGTTGTTCGAAATCAACCCAATCAGTTTGGTGCGCCCGGTTGTCAGGGACGAGGCGAGGGCATTGGGGCTGTAGCCAAGCTCTCGCGCGGCCTTTTCAACTTTGCTGCGTGTTTTTGCAGAGACCGAGGCGCCTTCGGTAAAGGTGCGCGACACCGCAGATCGCGATACGCCAGCCAAGGCGGCGACGTCTTTCAGGGTCACGCTCACGCAGTGCGGCTCCGGTCGTTGATGGTCAGAGATATCAAGGTGTTTTTCATCAGAGCTTCATTATGCACCATCACAAAAGTCTTGCAACCGGTTGCAGGCCGCACTCGGCGGACGAGATCATCGACAGCCACCTATATTTATGAGCGAATGGCGGGAAAGGAAAGACCGGTACGGGCGACAGTTTTCGCAAGAAACACCAAGGATCGAACGCTACCGGTTACACTCCTAAAATCTTAGCGAAAGGCAGGACATTCCTCCATCCAGCTTTGCGCAGTCGATGTTGTCGATTTCAACGACCTCATACCCTTCACGATCTAACATCTCAGCTGTGCGTGGGAAGCCAGCGGCCATCAGCACCAGATTGTTGAAGCGGATCGCATTGGCGGCAGCTTCCTCTCCGTCCGCAACATGCAGCACCCGGTAGCCCTCGAAACAGCCTGAGGCATCCAGCCGTCGGGTCGACAGTATTGTTTCGGCGTCCATCAGTGAACAATCTGTCTTGAAGTGTAAGACGCCCTCGGGCGTGAACACCTCGCGCAGTTTGTGCCCCCACTCCGAGGTGATTTTCGCCAGCTCGGCGACACCTTCCGCGTCGGTACGGTCTGACCGGCCCACCAGAATTTCGCGACCGGTAACAAGGATATCTCCACCCTCGATATGGCCGGGGCCCTGGATTTCCAGAACCGTATCGTAGCAGCCGTGAAGGGTCGGTGCCATTTCAGCCACTTCACCCATCCGAGAAGGTGCGCCGGGCCGCATCAGTATCGCACCTTGCGGCAGGCAAAGGGCTGTATCCTCGACAAATTGTGCGTCGGGAAACGCGTTCAGGGGATCCAGTTCGATCACCTCGGCCCCGGTGCTTTTCAGTGCTGCCACATATGCCTTATGGGCCGCTGTCATCCCGTCGAAATCCGGGTTTCCGATATCTTCTGCACGCAACCCGCCTGCAATAGTCGGAGCCGGACGGCGGGTGATGGCGCGGGAAAACTCAAAGGTTGGGTCTGACATGTTTCAATCTTTCTGAGCTGCGAATTTCGGAGTGGTGACTTCGATCATTACCGGCCCGTTCTGGGCGGCAGTTTGGCGCAATGCCTGCGCGACAGCCTGCGGTTCAGCTGGAACCGAAGCGAATGGAATGCCGTATGACTTGGCCGTTGCTGAAAAATCGGGAGGCGAGGGATCACATCCTATGACTGTTACGCCCGCATCCTGCATTGACGTGGCGATTTCCTGGTATCCGTGATTGTTCCAGATCACGAAGGTGACCGGCAGGTCTTCGTCGACTGCGGCCATAATTTCAGGCAGAGAAAACTGCGCGCCTCCATCGCCCGCGATGCATATCACACGTGCTGTGGGATCGGCGACCGAAGCGCCGATGGCTGCGGGGATTCCATAGCCCAGTGCGCCGTACCCAGTTGCCGCGTTAAACCAGCCTCCGGCCCGGTCGTGGTCGTAGAAAAGATTGCCGGCATAGATCGGTTGGGTGGAATCTCCGACCATTAGCGCGTTCGGGAGCGCAGAGCGCATTGCGTTGAGGATTTCTACCTGTTTGCGATAGTCCGGACCAATCTCCGCCCAGGCGGCGTCACGTGTTTTGCCTGCACGTTCCGTACCGTCGCTTTGATTTGGCTTGTGCGGTAAAGCGTCAACCAGCGCTGATACAGCCAAGTTGACGTCACCTTGAATGATGAGCGCTGCCTCATGTCGCGTCAGTTGCTCGCTGCATCGATCAACCCGTATCAACCCTGACATTTCAGCAATTTGGCCGGTGGCATACATATCATAGTCGGTTGGCCCCAACTCAGTTCCCAGCGCAAGGATGCAATTGGCGCTTTCTATCAAGCCGCGTACCGCGTTCAGGCTGGGGCTGGCCGGAACGGTCAGTGGATGCCTGTGCATCAGGCCGCGCGCGTTGACGGTTTGCACCACGGGGGCATCCAGAGCTTCGGCCAGTGCCTGCAATCCAGCCTCTGCATGCTTTGCGCCGCCGCCCGCCAGAATGACAACGTTCTTCGCTTTGGCCAGTTGCTTTGCGGCTTGGGTGATCAAAGCCGGGTCAATCGGTGAGACCGAGACAGGCGGTTCGACCGGTGTTTCCTGATAATCTGAAGCTGCGATATCCAACGGAACTTCGATATGCACCGGTCCGGATCGACCGTTGGCGAGGGTGTGGAACACGCGGTCCAAGACCGGGTCCAGAGCGTTGGTGGCGGAAACTTGTTCGGACAGCAACGCAACGGTCCTGGCCAGTCCCAACTGGTCTGGCAATTCATGCAGATGCCCTAAACCCCTGCCAAGAGATGCGGTTTTGTTGACACCGGACACCACCAGCATCGGTATTGAATCCGCGCGGGCCTGCGCCATCGGCGTCAATGTATTGGTCAATCCAGGCCCGGTGATCACAAAGGCCACACCCGGTTTGCCTGACACGCGCGCATAGCCGTCGGCCATAAACCCTGCACCCTGTTCGTGTCTGGGTGTAACGTGACGAATGCCCGAGCCTGCAAGCCCGCGGTAAAGCTCGACCGTATGAACGCCCGGAATTCCGAACACGCAGGTCACATCCTTTTGGCGAAGCCTGGCAACCAATGCTTCGCCCACGGTCATTTCACTCATGCAACCTCGCGTGATTTTCTGTTGGCGTGATCGATGAGGCGGGACACCGCAGTGGCAAAGTTGGTGTCACTGATCGTCAGGGCCACTCGCACCCAGTCTTTCAAGCTGTCCCCAAAGGCGGATCCCGGCATGACAGCCACCCCGGTCTGCAACAAGTCCCAGGCATAGGCTTCGCCGTCCAGCCCGGTGGCGGAGACGTTGATCATGGCGAACATTCCCGCCTGAGGCCGGTGAACGGTCAGATCCGTTTCTGCTTCGAGGCGATCAGCCAAAAGCGTGGCGCGCGCTGAAAAACGGGCGGCCATGCCGGAGGCAACCTCGGACCCGTCGCGGATCGCCTTTTCAGTCATATCGGCGATAAAGGGCTGATTGCCGAAAAGCATGGTCTCGGAATAGGGCAGTAGCGCTTCGCAAAACGCGGCTGGCCCGACACACCAGCCACTGCGGAACCCCGGCGCGGCATGCGATTTCGAGATGGATGATACGCCTATGACACGATCCGCCAGTTCCGGGTCTGCCAGTGGCGACACAAATCTGGCCCCGTCAAAGATCAGTTCTTCATAGACCTCGTCCGAGATAATCCACAAATCATGCGCAATCGCGAGCTGTCCGATCTCGGTTAGCTCCTCGGCGGTCAGGATCGCGCCCGTTGGGTTGTGTGGCGTTGTCAGAAGAATGGCGCGGCTGCGCGGTGTTACGCGTGCGGTGATATCTTTGGCCTGCATGCGAAACCCGTGTTCCGGGCGCAGAGGTACGGGCACCATTTCCGCCCCGGAAGCACGCACGACCCCTTCGTAGGTTGCATACATCGGATCACCGACCAGAACTTCGTCACCGGCCTCGGCAACGCCGGCCATGGCAGCGAACAGTGCGGTCTGCGTTCCGGGAAAGCACAGAAAATTCTCGGGCCCGAAAACGCGTCCGCGGGAAGCCGAGTAACGGGCGGAAAGCGCGTCAAGCAAGCCAGCTTCGCCACGGCCATTGGAGTAGCCCGTTCGCTGGGCCCGCAGTGAGGTTACGGTGGCTTCGACCAGCGCGTCCGACACCGGCACGTCCGGTTCACCTATCGTCATTTCGACGATGTCCGCTCCGGCCTTGATAAGGTCGCGCGCTTTCAGATGTACGCCCCATTTGGCGCCACCCAAGCCCGCTAACCGTTCTGTCACAGATGTGGTCTTCATGGTTGTTCCACCTCTTTGATCAATGGGATACCGACGATAGCACTGACGGAATCCAATCCGATCTGCGCCAATTGACCTTCGGAAAATTCATCTGGAAGCGCACCGCCTTCCAGCCAAAGACCGTCGATAACCGCGTTGCAGGCAATGGCCAGTTGCACGGCTTGCGACGTGGTGACTGGACGTCCGGTTTCTTGCAATGCGGCGACGATCAGCTTTTCAAGCTGATCCCGGAAATAGCTGTAGGTTTGCTGGTGGATGCGTTGCATTTTCGGATCACGCTGTACCTTGTTCAGGAAGCCGGCCCACAAGGCCACAGCGCTTGGATCAACGATTGGCGGTCGCAGCGACGCATCAACGAAGTTGGTCAACTGAGATACTGCGCTGCCTTTCCCTGACGACGCAGCAGTCTGATCGGTCAGCGTATTCATGTGATGTTCGTACGCAGCCTGAACCAGTTCTTCCTTGGATGAGAAATAGTGCCGGATCAGCCCTTGGGTCACGTTCGCGCGGGCCGCGATCTGACGCACAGTGGCACCCCGAACGCCCATCTCGGCAATCAGGTCCAAAGTCGCCAGGATCAGCGCCTCGCGCCGAAACTCGGCAGATTCACGTGTAAATTTACGGCTGTCGTCCTGCACGTCCGGGTCATCCATGGTACGGAATTATTATACACTTGCATAATTGCGAGATTCGAGGCTTACTGCAAGCTGAAATCAGAAGATTCTTGGATATGGACACAGCCAAAGCAGCAACACCCGCACGCGAAGCAACCACGTCTGAAGAGGCGATAAGGGTTGAGGACCTGCACAAGTCTTTCGGCACGCTGGAGGTTTTGAAAGGTGTCTCGCTGACAGCGAACAAGGGCGATGTCGTTGCCATCATCGGGGGCTCAGGCTCGGGCAAATCCACGATGCTGCGCTGTATCAACTTTCTGGAAACACCAAGCTCGGGAAAGATCACGATCGGCGGTGAGCTGGTTGAAATGCATGCCGACGGCAGCCCCTCGAACCGCCGCCAGATCGAACGTATCCGTACACGGCTGGCGATGGTTTTCCAGCAGTTCAATCTGTGGACACACCGTACGCTTCTGGAAAACGTGATCGAGGTGCCGGTACATGTCCTTAAGGTACCAAAGGCAGAGGCTATCGCGCGGGCGCATGAACTGCTCAAGAGGGTGGGCCTCGGCGACAAGGCCGACACCTATCCGGCCTATCTGTCAGGCGGTCAGCAACAGCGCGCTGCCATCGCACGCGCGCTTGCGGTGGATCCTTCCGTAATGCTTTTCGATGAGCCAACTTCGGCGCTTGATCCAGAGCTTGTAGGCGAAGTTCTGACCGTAATCCGGGATCTTGCAGCGGAAGGGCGCACAATGCTGCTTGTGACCCACGAAATGAAATTTGCGCGCGAAGTCGCGAACCACGTCGTCTATCTTTTCGAGGGCCGCATTGAAGAGCAAGGCCCACCTTCCGAAGTCTTCGGAAATCCAAAATCAGAGCGATTGAAGCAGTTCCTTAGCTCGGTCGCCTGATCCAGAAAAACAACATAATGAACCAAAGGGAGTAACAAAATGAACGTCAAAAAACTGCTCGCGTCCGGTCTTGCCGCCGCTGTCCTTTCGGCTGGTGTTGCCAGTGCAGAAGAGGTCAAGATCGGCATCGCGGCCGAGCCTTATCCGCCCTTCGCGTCGCTGGACAGCTCAGGCAACTGGGTTGGTTGGGAGATCGATGTCATCAATGCAGTTTGCGCCGCCGCGGAACTTGACTGTGTTATCACGCCGGTGGCCTGGGACGGTATTATCCCCTCGCTGACCGGACAGCAGATCGACGCCATCATGGCCTCGATGTCGATCACCGAGGAACGGTTGAAAACCATTGATTTCAGCGATCCTTACTATAACACACCTGCGGTTATCGTTGCCGATAAATCGATGGATATCGAAGCAACCCCGGAATCGCTGGCGGGTAAAGTCATTGGCATTCAGGCTTCGACGATCCACCAAGCCTATGCGCAGGAATACTTCAAGGATTCCGAACTGCGCGTCTATCAAACTCAGGATGAGGCCAATCAGGACTTGTTTGCCGGTCGGATCGACGCCACACAAGCTGACAGCATTGCGATGGCCGATTTTGTGAATTCGGATGCCGGTGCTTGCTGCGAAATCAAAGGTGCCGTGAAGGACGATCCCGCCATTTTGGGGCGTGGTGTCGGTGCGGGCGTTCGTAAAGGGCAGGATGACCTGCTTGCGGCGTTGAACAAGGGCATCGCGGCAATTCTTGCCGATGGAACGCACGAGAAGATCACGTCGAACTATTTCTCGACCAGCATCTACTAAGCCGTTGCCGTGACCGGATTTCTGGAATCACTTGGTTTGGCGCAGAGCGCAGAGCTTTTGTCGCTCTCGCCACCGGGGTGGGGGGCCAATCTGCTACGCGGATTGTCCCACTCATTGCAGATCGCTTTTGGCGCATATGCACTGGGCCTCGTGATCGGATTGTTCGGAGCGTATGGCAAACTTTACGGCGGGAAGGTCACGCGCGACCTTCTTGCCATTTACACGACCGTGATCCGGGCCGTGCCGGAACTGGTCCTGATCCTGATCCTGTATTACGTAGGATCCGATATTATCAACAAAATATCTGCTGCCATGGGTGGTGGCCGGGTTGAGATCAACGGAGTTGCCGCAGGCATTTGGGTGCTGGGCGTCGTTCAGGGCGCGTATGCGACCGAGATTCTGCGCGGTGCCATTCAGGCGGTTCCGCCCGGTCAGATCGAAGCGGCGAAATCCTACGGAATGCCGGCCTTCATGACCATGCGGCGCGTCACGATCCCCGCCATGATGAGCTTTGCGGTACCGGGTCTGGCCAACTTGTGGCTGATTGCAACCAAAGACACCGCATTGCTGGCCGTTGTCGGCTTTAACGAGCTGACACTGGAAACGCGCCAGGCGGCCAGCAGCACGCGGGCCTACTTTACCTTTTTCCTGGCGGCGGGCTTCCTTTATCTGATGGTTACGCTGTTTTCGGGTGGAATCTTTGCGCGGATTGAGAAATGGGCCCGGCGCGGTCAACCCGCTCTGAACGGAGGCAGCAGATGATCGACCTCAGATCTCTGATGCAACCCCATCGTATCGTGATGATGCTGATCTTTGCCGGGATCGTGGTTTGGTGCGCGATGACATTGCGGTGGGACTGGATACCCAATTATGCGCCGCTTGCATTGCAGGGAATCTGGGCCACGCTCTGGCTGCTGGTTGTCACGATCGTTTTTGGTTTTTTACTGGCTGTACCCCTTGGGTTAGCGCAGGCCGTTGGGCCATGGTACCTTGCGGCACCTGCAAAGGCGTTTTGTACCATCATTCGCGGCACGCCGCTGCTTTTGCAGCTTTGGCTGCTGTATTATGGCCTCGGCTCTCTGTTTCCGCAGTTTCCATGGATACGATCATCTGAACTTTGGCCGTACCTGCGTCAGGCTTGGCCCTATGCGGTGCTGGCGTTGACACTTTCTTATGCGGGTTACGAAGGTGAGGTCATGCGCGGAGCCTTCAAGGGCGTTGCCAAAGGACAGCTGGAGGCGGCCAAGGCGTTTGGTATGCCAAGGCTGACGATGTTTCGCCGTATCTGGTTACCACAGGCAATCCGCAATGTTCTGCCGACTTTGGGCGGTGAAACCATCCTGCAATTAAAGGCAACACCGCTGGTCGCCACAATAACCGTGGTTGATATCTATGCCGTGTCGTCCCGTGTGCGCGCCGATACGTTTATCGTCTACGAACCGCTTATCCTGTTGGCCGTATTCTACATTCTCATAGCGGGCGTAATTGCCTTGGTTTTCCACTGGCTGGAGGTGAAGGTTCTGGGAACCGGACGCCGCAATGGGCCCATCGGATAGTTCTAGCAAGAAGCCGAAGGAAACTTGCTCTGCGATTAGCGAAGCGGTTATTCGATGAATTGCTCCTAGCGACCGAGATTGCAGGCTTAAGCGTAAAACAGGTGTTTGAAACGGGATCAGGGAAGTTGGTTTCGTTCGCGATCCGTGAATTCAACGCGCTTGTGCATCTAGGATAGCTGCACGAAAAGAGGGCATGATTGCCAGCGCGGCCATAGGTGAGAGGAACCGCTTGGCGCGATTATTGGCCAGCGACACAATTTGCGTGGTGCTAAGACAAGAGTCTCAACATCAATGCCGATCGGGTACTACCACTATGGTTGTCTTACGTTGGTAGAATATTGTGGTTCATCCTGAACAAATTGGTGGGATCGTACTTTCCTTTGATCTTGGAAAGTTTTTCGCCGTTCACACCATAAGCGCCGGTCACGTGGTCTGCCTGGTCTTCAGGCATGAAGTTCACATAGGCACTGCCTGTTGAGTATGGTTTCATCTGTTCGTACAGCTGGCGTGCCCACCCGATGCAGGTGTCATCCTTGTCAGGGTCCTCCCATCGCGTGTGGACATTCATGATGAAATGCGCAGATCTTTGCGGGTAGGCGGTAGAAGCGGGCTCAACGCGGGCCATCGCGCCACCGACATGAGCAATGAAAACCTCACATGCTGGGTCAGGAAGGGTGGAAATCGCGTCCAGCAGGTCCGTGATGGCGGCCGGGGGCAACGTGTTGAAGTCATGACTTTTCCAATAGTTGCGGACGCCCGGCGACAACAGGGGATCAAACGCCGCCTGCCAGTCCACGAACCTGTGCGGTGAAATGACATCCACAATCGGTTCACCCAGCGCGCGCAAGGCCGACATCGCTTTTTCACCCTCATCCATCGGGCCGCTATAGCACGCCGCGAAAATCAGCACCTCGCGCCCGTGCCACTCTTCCGGCAGGAACGGGAGTGGCGGCGCTTTTCGCATCACGCTCCAGACGGTGAGCTCATCGGGGGAGGTGTCTGCAATGGCCACAAACGCGGAAAGCAGCTCTGGTGCCTTTTCGATCGGGTGCACGATCAGGCCGGACAGGATATCGGGCCCAAGATCATGCAACTGGAATTCGAATGAGGTGACGACACCGAAGTTTCCGCCACCACCACGAATAGCCCAGAAAAGTTCCGGGTGGCTCGTGGACGAGGCGGTGACGATCGCGCCATCCGCCGTCACGACTTCTGCCGACAGAAGGTTGTCGATCGTCATGCCGAATTTCCGCGTCGTCCAGCCAAAACCGCCACCCAAGGTCAGCCCTGCGATGCCGGTTGTCGAGTTGATGCCTGTGGGGACAACAAGACCATGGGCCTGTGTTTCGCGATCAACGTCGCCAAGCAACGCACCCGGTGCAACGCGGACAGTTTTGCGGGCAGGGTCCACGTGAACCGAACGCATCTGGGACAGGTCCAGCATGACGGCCTTGTCCGCGACGGCGTGCCCTGCAATCTGGTGTCCACCTGATCGAACGGTCATCATGAGGCCTGCTTGTCGGACGAAGTTTATTGCCTTCTGGACATCGCTTGCCCCCATCGCACGGATCACGAAGGCGGGGTAACGCTCGAACATGCTGTTCCAGGTAATCCTGGCTTCTTCATATTCCGGGGTTCCCGGCAGGTAGACCCCACCGCGCAGTGAGGCATCAAGCGCGTCCAAATCGCCTTGATCCACAGTCGCGATACGTCCGTCGAGTGCTTTCAGGTCAAACATGCTTAGGCCTCCCTTGTTTCAGGAAAGGTTTCGCGCACGGCTGCCTCGTGAATTTGTTATTGCCCTGAGAAGGGGATACTTGGTTGTGGGGGAAAGCTGGTCGTCAGGCAAATATTCCCGGATCGATCCGATCTACCGGCGTGATGACATCGGCAGGAATGTTTAGACGCTCGGCCGCTTTTCGCAGGCTTTCTTCATCCGGGGCTTCGTAAAGGCAGTATGTTTTGCGCTTATCTGCGCTGAGGAAGGAAAAGATCCATTCAATGCCGACTTCGTCGTTGATTTCTTTGATGTGAATTTTGTCGTTGTCGCTGATATTCAGCTGTTCCGCAAAATTTCGTTCAATGATGTATCGTGGCATTATGCCCCCCAAGCATTTTCCGGACCTTAACTGGCTACCCCTTCGAGCTTTGACTTAAGGGAAACCATACTCAATTTCTGTGATATTGCCAACGCTTCCCCTTCCAGTTGAAACGCCAGTTCCAAATCGCTGGGGCGGCCCTGTTGTCTGAGTGCTGATGCATACGCTGCCTTGGAATGCGCAATCCAGAGCGGGCAATTCATCCGCGTGTCAATCTCGATGGCTTTCCGGAACATCTTCCCGGCAATTTCCCAGTCTTTCAGCACCGTTGCCAGTCTCCCCAAGCGTCTGGCTGCGGCACCTGTGCAAACTGTGGTTGCCCCTGCGGTGATCGTCAGGTCTTCGTAAGGTTGCAGCATACTGTAAAGCGTCTGGGCATGACCCGGATGCCCGACAGCCACGCAGATGTCGGCAAGATAGGACAGAGTTGTTGAATACATGGCATCTGGCGGTAGGTCGAAGCCGTTTTCCGCCATTTCATTCAGTATTCTTTCAGCCGGTTCCGTGTATCCCAGTTCGGCTGCGATAAGGCCAAAACCAGGCTTCCACGAGATGTCTTCGGGACTGTCGGTCATCAGTTTCTTGATCACAGGCGCGACCTCGTGCAGGCGGTTCTGCTCGCGCCGGATGGTAAACATCTGAACGCCGAAAACGCCCTCGACATGTTCGCCGTGCGTTTTTCGACCGATCTTGACCGCTTCGGTGGCGTGCTTTTCAGCCTGAACAAAGTCGCCGTCCATGATTGCAACCATGGCGCGTGCGTGTTTTTGAACCCAATAGAGTTGCAGATGATTGTCCTTTTCGGAAATCGCCGTCAGCAATTCGAGTGAGTTGTCCAACAGGTCGCGGTCGGCCATTTCAGCGCCGACAAACAGGCTGAGCGTCCGGTCGCGGCCCTGATCAATACTGCCAAGGTGTTCCGCTACCTGATGCATGGCGTCCAGGTTTTCACGCCAATGTCGTGCCTCTTGCCCGTTGCGCGCAACGAATGGCGCCCCAAAATGCATCATCATTACCGAAAACTGGGATTTATGATCCCCAAGCTTCGCCGCCAGTTCCATGGATTGCTGACCAAAGCGGGTGCCTACGGAAAACTGGCCGACAAACATATACGCCCGCGCAAGTTGGCTCATCAACCGGCACCGCCTGACTTCGTCATTGTCAGACAGGTCTTTTAGCGCCTTTTCACAAAGGTCAATCGCTTCGTGATGTCGCTTGCTCGTCATCATGCACGAGTCAGCAAAATGATTGGCTGCATCGGCTGCCAGCTCCACATCGTGGAGTTTCTGGGCAGCGGTAGATGCACTTTTCAGAACCGCTATCGCCTCGGACAACTGACCCTGGCTGTCATGGCTGCGGCCAACCAGGATCATGCCCCTGACCATTTCCGGGCAGGTTTCCGAGTTCAGCTGCTTAGCCGCTTTGAGCGTCTCCTGCGCATTAGTCATCGCTTCCTGGCTGGCTGACCGGGCCAACGCCATTTCAGCCGCAGCTTCCCATTTGTCGAATGCGGCGCGCCATTCTTCTGCTTCTGACAGATGGCGGGCCACCAGCTCGGGCCGGCGTTCGATTTCAGCAGATCGCATCGCGATCAGTGCGCGGGCAACGTCTGAATGTTGCTGCCTGCGGGTAGAGCTTAACATGGATTGATATGCCGTATCGCGGATAAGGGCATGGCGGAACACGAAATGCCCGCGGTTGTTTCCGCTTTCAAAGATCAGTCCCGTTCGCGACAGTTCTTCGAGGCGAAGATTGATATCTGCGCGTTCCAGCCCCATCGCGGCCCTTAACAAATCTGGTTCAAATTCCCGCCCAATGACTGACCCCGTCAACGCGACCTGTTTGGCCTCGGGCGAAACTGCATCAAGCCGCGCCATCAAGGCGCCCTTCAGCGACGATGGTATGCGGACCTGTCCCTGCTCGTCAGCATTCACGATCGCCTGGGTCAATTCTTCGACAAACAGGGGCACACCGTCCGTCTTTTCGATGATTGTCGCGATCAAGGCATCGTCCGGGTCCTTGCCAGTGATATTGCGGACCAGATCCGCGACATCAGCAGAACCGAACCGGCGCAGCAGGAGTGTTTGAACATGCGTGTCCCCGTCATCGCGGGCCAGGTCCCACCCGGGTCTGTGGGTCATCAGGATCATCAGGGGAAGATCGGTGCAAATCGCCTTGAACCGCTCTAGCAGGGCTTGCGTCGAGGGGTCGATCCAATGTGCATCCTCAACACACAGAATAACCGGGCGCACGCTTGCCCGGACCTGCACCGTATGGATCAGGGTTTGGATCGTTATGTCGCGTTGCTCCTGCGGCGACATCTCGAGAACTTCACGAGCCAGTGCGCTGCGCGGCGCGACCAGCGCTGCAAAGACAGGCAGAACCTGTTCCCAGTCCAGACCTTCCCGGCCTTCCAGCAGCTTCCTGACATGCTCCAGAATTTGATTGTCATCAAAATCCGGTTCAACACCTGCATCCTGCGAGATACGCTGGGTGACCGGATGAAAGGGGCTGCTGGTCAGATAGGGAGAGCAGTTCAGCCTTATCACATCGGCCTGTCCGGTTGCCGTGACATCCGCAAGAAACCCCTCAGTCAGGCGCGATTTTCCTATTCCAGCCTCACCCGACAGCAGAACCACCTCACCATGACCGCTTTGGGCGCGCTGCCACGATTGCAACAGGATCCCCTTTTCGTAGTCCCGGCCAATCATGGTACTGTCGGCGTCATCCTTGTACGACGCGCGAAACCGGCTTTCCGCGCTGCGTTCCGATACGACCTTCAACAAGGTCCGAGGGTCTTTGAACCCCTTCAATTGAGTTGATCCAAGGGTCTCGAACTCGAATATCCGGTGCAAGGCGGCTTCGGTTTCTTCCGCAGACAAAACCACCGAGTTCGGCAAGCCGTGTTCCTGTATCCGCGCCGCCAGATTGACCGCCGGCCCGGTCATGGCACCTTCCTCGTACGAGTTTTCGCCGATCGTGTCGCCGACTACGACATCGCCGCTCGCGATACCCAGTCTGACCGACAAACGCTCACCGTCAGGAGTGTTGAGCTCTTCAACCCGGTGGACGCACTCAAGCCCCGCCTTTATTGCGCGAATGGCGTGATCTTCGTAGGCTGTTGGCCAGCCGAAAAACACAAGAAGACCGTCGCCAAGGTATTTCGCAACATAGCCACCATACCTGCTCACTGCCCCCGCGACGGTATCCTGATAGTTCTGTAGCAGATCCCGCATGTCTTCGGGATCAAAACGGTTGGTCAGCTCTGTCGAGCCGACCAGATCCGCAAACAAGACTGTCAGATGACGCCGTTCAGCCGCGGGCGCGATGGGCTTTTTCGTCGGTGCAGCTTCGCCCTGCACGACATCAACGGCGGATGGCCGAGTATTCTCGCGGGTGGGCTCTCCTGCGGCAGGCGCTGATGAAGACAGGTGACCAGAGCCAACCAAATCCTGAACTGCCGCAAGGATGATCTTTCGGTGACCAAGACTTACCCCAAGCTCTTTCAGGTCGTCGCCTGTCAGCAGTGGCAGAACCCGCGCATCAATGTCGTTTACCGCAAAAACATCTGCGTACTGACCCAGTCCGAGGTCGTTAAGCCACGTGTCCATTTCATCCGACATATTCGGATCATGCTGAGATACGCGTCACTAATCAAGAAAACGCTATTTAAACTGCCGGGCGATCAATGCGCAGCGGACACGGTTTCATGCGCAGCATAGCAATAGATGCCAGTCGCGTAAGACCTTGATACATTGTGGGGAAAGGATGGTGGGTGATGAGAGACTCGAACTCCCGACATCTTCGGTGTAAACGAAGCGCTCTACCAACTGAGCTAATCACCCGTGACGCTGCATGTAGCCAAGCCAGCGGGCGTGCGCAAGAGGGTCTGTGAGATTTTTATTCCGCGATGGGTTGCGGATAGGAAATGCCGCCCCCATCAACGCGTGCCTGGGGTGACCACAGGTTGACGAGGCTGGCCGGGGTGGGTTGCCAGCGCCTGATCTGGATCAGCGGGTGTAAAAGATCAAAGGCGCTTGCAAGCGCCCTATGGCCTCCGATATGCCCGAAGAGACTGCAACTTTCCGGTCGGGAGCACACATGATCCTACCCTTCGCCTGCCGTATCTGGATGGTGGCACTGGTCCTTGGCGCATTTGTGCTGGCTCCGGTCCGGGCCGGGGCAGAAGGGGTTTTGGTTTTTGCCGCAGCCAGCCTCAAGACCGCTTTGGACGAAATCGCGACGGAATACACAGAGCGGACGGGTCACGATGTCACCGTGTCCTACGCAGCGTCTTCAGTGCTGGCGCGTCAGATTCAGCAGGGTGCGCCTGCGGACGTGTTCATCTCGGCCAATCCCGAATGGATGGATTTTCTGGAACAACAGGGCTTGTTGCAGCCTGGGACACGGTCGGATTTGCTGGGCAACGGTCTGGTTCTGATCGGCGCTGCGGGGCGTCCTGATCTGGGCGATATTCGGGCGGTTCAAGACCTCAGGGCCGAGCTGGGCGAAGGCTTTCTGGCCATGGCGCTGGTCGATGCGGTGCCCGCCGGTATCTACGGCAAGGCGGCTTTGCAGGGGTTGAACCAGTGGGAGGCGGTGCAGGACCGAGTGGCACAAACCGACAATGTGCGCGCTGCGCTGGCCCTTGTGGCAACCGGTGCCGCGCCTCTGGGGATCGTCTATCGATCAGATGCGCAGGCGGAACAGCGGGTCAGTGTTGTGGCCAGTTTTCCCACCGACCTGCACCCTCCGATCATCTATCCGACGGCGATGACAGGTAATGCCACAGGTGCGGCGCGGGCTTTTCTGGATCATCTGCACGGCGATGCGGCTTTGGCAATTTTTCAGGAGCAGGGATTTTCCCTGCCGGGCGGGTGATCGCGTTGGAGTGGTTGGGCCCCGCCGAAGCTGAAGCGCTGAAGCTGTCGCTGCGCGTGTCGTTCTGGGCGACGCTGGCCACTTTGCCGTTCGGCATTTTTGTTGCCTACATTCTGGCCCGCTGGCGGTTCCCCGGGCGGCAGGTTCTGAATGGTCTGGTGCATTTGCCTTTGATCCTGCCGCCGGTAGTGACGGGGTATCTTCTGTTGCTGACTTTCGGCATTCAGGGGCCGTTGGGGCGGTTTTTGGCCGAGTTCGGCATTGTGGTCGCCTTTCGCTGGACTGGGGCCGCGCTGGCCGCAGGTATCATGGCGTTTCCGCTGATGGTCCGGGCGATACGTCTGTCGATCGAGGCGGTTGACCCGAAGCTGGAACAGGCTGGGGCGACGCTGGGGGCGTCGCGGCCTATGGTGTTTCTGACCGTAACCTTGCCGATGATCCTGCCCGGTGTCATCGCCGGGGCCATTCTGGCCTTTGCCAAGGCCATGGGTGAGTTTGGGGCCACGATTACATTCGTGTCGAATATTCCGGGACAGACGCAGACATTGCCATCGGCTGTTTACGCCTTTTTGCAGGTACCGGGGGGCGAGGCTGCTGCAACAAGGCTGGTCCTGATCTCGATCGTCATCGCCATGGGCGCGTTACTGCTGTCGGAATATGTGGGACGGCGCGCCGCAGCGCGGGTGGCCGGATCATGAGCTTGTCTGTTCGCTTGCATCATCAGCTACCGGGGATCGATCTGGAGGTCAGTTTTGACGCGCCACCCGGTGTGACTGTGCTGTTCGGGCGTTCCGGGTCGGGCAAGACCACGATTGTCAACGCGGTGGCCGGATTGCTGCGACCGCGCGCGGGCAGGGTGGCCGTGGATGACTGGGTGTTGATTGACACCGAACGCGGGCACTGGCTGCCGCCGCACCGGCGGCGGCTGGGCTATATCTTTCAGGAAGGGCGGTTGTTCCCGCATCTGACCGTTCGCCAGAACCTTGCCTATGGCCGCTGGTTCGCCCCCAAAAGCGCGCGGCGTGAAGACCCGGAAAAAGTCATCGAGATGCTGGGGATCGGCCACCTTCTGAACCGCCGTCCAGCCGGGTTGTCAGGGGGCGAGAAACAGCGCGTGTCGATAGGCAGGGCGTTGCTGGCCAGCCCGCGACTGATCCTTGCAGATGAACCGCTTGCGGCGCTGGACGAGGCCCGCAAGGCGGAGATCCTGCCCTATTTCGAGCGTCTCAGGGATGAGGTGTCTGTCCCGATCCTGTATGTGACCCACTCAGCCGACGAGGTGGCCCGTCTGGCCACATCGGTTGTCGCTTTGCAGGATGGCAGGGTCGTCCGCCATGGTCCCGCGTCCGAGGTTCTGTCCGATCCGTCCGTGGCGCCCGCAGGTGTGCGCGCGGTCGGGGCCGTGTTGGAAGTGCAGGTGCACCAGCACCACGCTGACGGGTTGACCGAGCTGAACGCAAATGGCGCGCGTCTGTTTCTGCCACGTATCGGGCAGGAGGTCGGCACACATCTGCGAATTCGCATTCCGGCGCAGGAGGTGATCCTGTCCGTCCAAAAGCCCGAGGGTCTGTCGGCATTGAACGTGCTCAGCGGGACGGTCGACTCGATCCGGTCGGGTGAAGGTCCCGGAGCGATCGTGTCGGTCAGGACACTGGCTGGGACTGTTCTGGCGCGGGTCACGCGCCGGTCAGTTGCGGCGTTGAACTTGCAGCCGGGCAGCACGTGCCATGCCGTGATCAAGACGGTTGCACTGGCCCCGCAGAATGTCGGTGGCCGCATCGGGACCGGCACCTGACCTCAGGCAAGTGCGCGGGCTTCGTGTTCCAGCAGGATAAGGCGCGCGGCGCGCCCAAACCCCTGATGGCCGGAGGAGGGACGGTCGGGAAATATTGCGGCCAGTTCCTGAAGCGCGTCGGATGAAAGGGTATGTAGCGCCTCTTCCCCCAGAAACAGGCTTTCCGCCTGTGCCCCATCCGCCGAGAGGATTTCGTGCCGATCCAGCAGGATGTGCAGATACTCGACCGTTTCAACCGAGGTATCGAGCCCTATTCCGGGCCATCTGCACAGGTGCTTGGCGGCAACCAGCGCTTCGGTGGTTCCGAAAAGTAGTTCGACCCGGGGGCCTTTCACCAGAATACGGTGCTGCTGAGACACCAGAAGATCCCGCGAGGGTGTGTTGGGTCCCAGACTGCCTGCCGAGATGCGAACGGGCCACATTGCGGGTTCGTCGCGTAATCGGTCGGGTGGGATCGTGCTGCTTTCGATCCAGCGAACAGGTTGCAACCCGTGGTCGGCTGTCGCCACCTTGTCCCCGACCTTCAGGGTCTCGATGGCGCGGGGGCCGTTTTCGGCCTCGATCAGGGTTCCGGCTACGAAACACACGCCTTCGATCCGGATGACCACCTCTACCGGGTCCGGAGAGCCGGTAAAAGGAAGTGTAATCGGACCGGCTTGCGTTGTTCCCGAGACACTGATGAAGAAGGAATCAAAGACAACTTCACCATTGTCGAGGCTGTCGAAATACGTCGGATCGACCGTATAGGTCCACTCACCGGTATTTGGGTCGATCGTGGCTGTACCGTTGGCAGGGGGTGTCGCAATTGTCCAGGTTTGGGTGAGCGGTGTAAAGTTTCCGTTGTTCAGCGTGGGTTGCCCCATCGCCACATTGGGTGGGGACCCGGTCACGTTGCCGGTCAATTCACCTGTGATCGGAACTGAAACCAACTAGACCTCGCCTTGTTGCAGCATCCGCTCAAATTCCTTCTTTCGGTACAGGCGCATATGAACCTCGCCTGCATCGTCCCGCGTCCATTCGACAATCCGGTTGCGTGTCATGTCGCTGTCCATTCGGTTGGTGCGCACGCGCGGATGCGGGATCTCTTGCTTGAGGAAATCAACAATCTGGCTGGTCTGTCCAAACGGCGCGACAAGGTCGATGATCCAGAAGGAGGACCCGCTGGTAAAATCCTTGTCCATCAGCGGATTTTCTTTCACCGCATAGCGATACTCGGCCTCGGGGCTGAGACCGGCAAAAGTGACAAATCCGCGGGGAAAGCCATTCTGCCTGAAGATCTGGTATTGGCCCAGACGAAACGGGGTTTCGAACGCATAAAGAACTTGTGCCAGATTACGTTTCTGGTGCGTTTTCGTCAGACCCGCGAGATAAAACATCGCACCCAGATCCGCATATTTCTCGGGTGGGAAATCGAACCAGTCTTTTGGAAAACTCTTGTTCAACGGAACTGCCGACAGTTTGATGCGTTATTAATTCTTTCGGGTAGTGTACTTGTTTCCGGCGATATGAATAGTGGAATTTCCCCGGATAACTGTGCCGGCGCAGCTGGTGTGCCCCACTTTACTCGCAGGGTGTCGTGGTTATGCTATCGGTATTGGTGCCATTGTTTCGGGATATCTGGATCATGCGTTTTCTCAAGCCATTCATCGCTGCCACACTTGTTATGACGCCTGCGGTGGCCGGGGCCGTTGGGTTCGGCCTGTCAGTCCGGCCGCAGTTCCGAACCGAGATCACGCCCTTGCCGGACGGGGTTTACGAAGTAAAGGCTGTCGGTTCATCCGCGCCGGTCAATTATTGGTGCGGGATCGGAGATTATGCCATTCGCACACTGGGCGTTCCGAACTTGCAGAGGATCTATATCTGGCGGGCGTATGAACCCGGCGTGCGAACGGTGCAGTTTTCCATGACTCCGCCGCCGGGGGCCGATACGAAACCCGGCTATTCGATCACGGTCAAGAAAGTCGGAGCAAACATGTCGGCGGTGTCGGCGCAGAACTATTGCTACGACAATTTCATCATGGACACGTTCTGATCGTCAGACCCATTTTGCCATCGGCGGCAGGCTCATCAGAACGGCATCCGGGTCATGCCCGGTTTCCAGACCGAATTTTGTGCCCCGGTCATAGACTAGGTTGTATTCCGCATAAAGGCCGCGATGCACCAGTTGGGTGGTCTTGTCCGCTTCTGAGAAGTTCTGAACGCGGCGCTTTTCAACCAAGGGCAGGAAGGCGGGCAGAAAGGCTCTGCCAATATCCTGTGTCAGGGCGAAATCCGCCTGCCAGTCACCGGTGCAATAGTCGTCCATGAAGATCCCGCCGACGCCGCGCGCGCGTTTGCGGTGAGGGATGTAGAAATATTCGTCGGCCCAGTCCTTGAGGCGCGGGTAATGGGCGGGTCCGTGCGGGTCCAGATGCGCCTTTTGCGTGGCGTGGAAATGCGCGGTGTCCTCGCGATACTCGATGCAGGGGTTGAGGTCCGAGCCGCCACCGAACCACCAGGCATGGGGTGTCCAAAACATGCGTGTGTTCATGTGAACCGCCGGGGTATGGGGGTTCTGCATATGGGCCACAAGGCTGATCCCCGACGCCCAGAAGCGCGGGTCTTCGGTCATTCCGGGGATGCCTTTGCGCGCCGCCATTGCCTGTTGCGCACGTTCGCCCAGCGTGCCGTAGACGGTCGAGACATTGACACCTACTTTTTCAAACACTCGACCGCCGCGCATGACCGACATCAACCCGCCGCCCGCGTCTGACCCATCGTCCGACTGGCGTTTGGTTTCCTTGACCTCGAACCGCCCGGGTGCGGCATCGGCAAACGGCCCGTTGGTGTGGCTGTCTTCGAGGGCTTCGAACGCTGCAACGATGTCATCGCGCAATTGGCGAAACCAGGCGGAGGCGGTAGATTTTTCTGTTTTGAACATGGGTCTTAATGTGCAGGGGCCGCGACTGGGTCAAGCAGGGTACGGCCACCGTCGATTGTCAGGATCTGCCCGGTGACGAAACCGGCGGCATCAGACGCAAGATATTGCGCGGTTTCCGTCAGTTCCGTGGCCGAGGCGATACGGGCCAGGGGTGTGTGCTTTTCGATATCGACGCGGTAGTCGCGATTGTCCTTGAGGGTCGATTGTAGCGATGCGCTCATGACCGAACCCAGCGCGATCGAGTTGACGCGGATCCGTTTCGGAGCCAGCGCAACCGCAAGGGACCGGGTCAGCTGATCCAGTGCAGCGGTCGAAACGGAATAGGCCATCAGATCGGGGTGGGTCCGCCGGGCCGCGATCGAGGACAGGTTGATGATCGTCCCCGCCGGGTTTTGGACATCGCCGTCGGCCTGTTTGATCATGCGATTTGCGACCAACTGGCTGAGCCGCAAGGCGGGCATCAGGTTCTGGTTCAGCAGGGTGCGCATCGAATCGTCATCCGGATCCAGCGGATCAGACGGGATCACTTGCCGTGCGCCGTTGACCAGAATATCCACCTGGTCGAACGCATCCAGCGTCGCAGATAACAGGTTGGCTATGGTCAGCTTTTCGCGCAGATCGCCCGCAAAGTACCGGATATTGCTGCCTTCGGCCTGTTCTCCAAGCTCGTCGATCAGGCGTTTTTCATCTATGTCGGCAAACATGACATTTGCGCCCGCATCCGCGAAATGCCGCCCGATGGCCAGGCCGATGCCACTGGCCCCGCCCGTTACGATTGCTGTCTTGCCAGCGATGGAAAAGGACATCCGAATCCTCCTGAATTGGGGCGCAGGTTAACGGGCCTTAACGCCGAGGGCGAGAGGCCTGGAATACCTTGAACCGGTTGTCGCCGGCAATTTCACCGACCTGAGCGAAATGTTCGTTCAGTGTAGCTTCGTAAGGAAGGTGCCGGTTGGCGACCATCCAAAGGGTTCCGTTGCGTGTCAGATTGCGGGCGGCGGAGGTTATAAACCCTTGCCCCAAGGCGGGATCCGCGCTGCGAGACGTGTGGAATGGCGGGTTCATCACAACGGTGTCGATAGGTTCCGGGGCGGTCCAGGATACGGCATCGCTCCAGTGGAAATGCGCCTGGGATTGAGTGACATTAAGCCGCGAGCAGGTCAGGGCCGCATGGTCAGCTTCGACCAGATGCAGCGAGGTTATCCCGCAGCGCTTCAGGATTTCCGCAGACAGATACCCCCATCCCGCACCCAGATCGGCCACGCAGGGACCAAGCCGGTCAGGCAGAGTCTTCAGCAACAGGGCTGAGGCAGGATCAATCCCGTCCGCTGAAAACACACCCGGCGCTGTGTGGTATCCGTCAACCATCTGATGTTTCGGCGCGGCCCAGTCCGCAAAGGCCTGATCATCGGCCTGAAACCAGAAAATCTTGCCATGTGCTTTGGAAAGCGGTCCCTCGACCGGAACCCGCTTGCGCACATCCTTCAATATGCTGTCCACACCGTCCGTCTTGGCACCGTCGACGACAACCAGGCCGCTCGCCCGCGCACAGGCCTGATGAATGAGCGACCGGGCCAGTGCCTTGGCGCGGGGCAGAAAGACAATGGCGTCCTGACAGGGGCCATCTGCGTCGGGCACCGTTTCAAAACCCTGCGCGGCGAAATGGTCGTGAAATGGTTTGAAAGGCTGCACAACTTGTGCGCCGCCCGCCAGCGCAGACAGATCATGGTCGGGTGTGGGGCAAATCACGCTAAGAGGGGGGGACAGCGTCAGGCCGTTTTGCAAGGCAAGTTCCAGACGAGGGGACATGGGCAATTCCGGCTGAGAGAGGCGCGCGCGTCAGGCCAAAGGCCTTACTCTTCGCGTTCCATTGTGCATTGCAAAGGGTGCTGGTGCCTGCGGGCAAAATCCATCACCTGACCAACTTTGGTCTCGGCAATTTCGTGGCTGAAAACACCGACTACGGCCACGCCTTTCTTGTGAACGGTCAGCATGATCTCGAACGCCTGCGCATGGGTCATGCCGAAGAAGCGTTCAAGCACATGCACCACAAATTCCATCGGTGTATAATCGTCGTTCAGCAACAGGACCTTGTATAAAGGCGGACGCTTGGTTTTTGGGCGTGTCTGTACCAGGACGGACGCGTCACTGTCGTCGTCCGGCTTGTCAGACATCATCCAGATCATTTCAAGCATCGTGTGCAACTGTCCGATTCAGGCTTGGGGTTTATCTTGGCGCTTATATAACGTGTGCATGGCCAGTGAAAAGAGCAAGCGGACGTAAACGGGATGACGACCAAGCTGACGACAATCGGGTTCGATGCGGACGATACCCTTTGGCATAACGAACGGTTTTTTCAGCTGACGCAGGCTCGTTTTGCTGAACTCTTGGCCGATCATGCCAATCGTGATCACCTGATGGAGCGACTTCTTGCTGCTGAAAAACGCAACATTCAGCGATATGGGTATGGCATCAAGGGGTTTGTCCTGTCGATGATCGAAACTGCGATCGAAGTTACCGAAAGCCTCGTTCCTGCGTCGGTCATCCGGCAGCTGATCGAAGCAGGGCAAGAGATGTTGGCCCATCCGATTGAGCTGTTGCCCCATGCCCGCGAGGCTGTCGAAGGTGTTGCCGATGCGTATCGGGTTATCCTGATCACCAAGGGTGATCTGATCGATCAGGAACGCAAACTGGCCCAATCCGGGCTGGGTGATCTGTTCGATGGTGTGGAAATCGTTTCCGAAAAGACGCCCGAAACCTATCGGTTCGTGTTCGACCGTCATGGTGATGGCCCGACTGCCGCAATGATGATCGGCAATTCGATGCGGTCAGATGTCGTAGCCCCGATTCAGGCCGGGTGCTGGGGCGTCTACGTGCCCCACGGTCTGGTCTGGGAGGTGGAACATGCCGAAGCCCCTGTCGACAGCCCCCGATTCCGCGAGTTGAGAGATTTGGGCGATCTGACCGATCTGCTGGGCAACCTGAAGTGATGTTGCCTTTTCGCCTCAGTTTCACATAAACCCTGCCGCATCCTGACGCAGTTTCGCCTTTATCGCGCATTTGGTGGTTCTGAGGGGGAATTTCGCAAGATATAGCCTCAGCCCAGAAGCAAATCGAAACTGCGAAAACCTCAGCTTTCGGTTTATTTCATTGGGTCGCTGTGATAGCCTTGGGGACAATAAAATAATTTTTGCTGACCGGGAAAACCCGGCAGCGCGAGGCAGACAGAGGCAAAGATCGTGCAGATTCGGCGGACAGTTCCGGCCCGAATGGGCTTTTTCCTTATAGCGTTGCTATGTGTGCTGGCGTTTGCGCCGCTCAGGTCCATGGCGGCGCCTTATGCAGCTATGGTGATCGACGCCCGAACTGGCGAGGAGCTGCATTCACGCAATGCGGATGCGCGCTTGCACCCGGCCTCGCTGACCAAGATGATGACGCTGTATATCGCGTTTGAGGCGGTGCGAAACGGCGAGATCACGCTGGATACACCCGTTCGGATTACCCAGAAGGCAGCGGCCGAGCCCCCGTCGAAGTTGGGCCTGCGCGCGGGCCAGACGATTGCGTTCCGCTATCTGATCCGTGCTGCTGCGGTAAAATCGGCCAATGACGCGGCTACGGCGATCGGCATTGCCATCAGTGGCTCGGAAGCGGCCTTTGCCCGCCGCATGACCCGAACCGCCAAAGCGATGGGCATGAGCCGCACGACCTTCAAGAATGCGCATGGTCTGACTGAGGCAGGGCACCTGTCCAGCGCGCGCGACATGACCACGCTGGGACGGCATCTGCTGTATGATTACCCGCAGTATTATAACCTGTTCTCGCGCCAATCGACGGATGCCGGTATCAAGACTGTTCCCAACACCAACCGCCGCCTGCTGGCAGCCTATAAGGGTGCGGACGGAATAAAGACCGGATACACACGTGCGGCGGGGTTCAACCTGGTGGCGTCGGCCAAACGCAAGGATGAGCGTATCATCGCAACTGTCTTTGGCGGAAAATCCGGAGAGTCGCGGAACGCCAAGGTTGCGGAACTGCTGGATCTGGGGTTTCGCCTTGCCCCGTCGCGCGCACCCATTCGCAAGCCTGAGCGCCCGGTTTATGCGGGCAATGCCGGGTTGGGGGGCGATACCCAGGTCGCAGCGCTGAGCGGCGCACCGAAATCCAGCCTGCGCCCGCTTGGGCGCCCCAGCGCTGCGACACAGGTTGCAAGTGCGGTTGCGGCATCGGCAGACCAGAACAGCGACCGTATCAGCAGCGGCATTGCCGCAGCGATTGCCGAAGCGGATATAACCCCAGCCGCCCCACCAGTTGAAACATCCGATACCCGACCGGCGCTGCGCCCGGACAATCTGGTGCTGGCCTCGACCGAGCCCGTCAGCCAGCCAGAGCCCGAGCAGGAAGTGGTTACCCGCCTGTCTTCGTCCGGTGGGCATCTGTGGGGGGTCAATGTGGGCCGCTACACCACACGATACGAGGCCGAGAAGGTTCTGCTGAAAACGGCGCTGTCGGAGATGACCACGCTGGATGGCAGTCTGCGCAAGGTCAGTCAGAGCTCGCGCGGCTTTGACGCGACATTCCAAGGCATGACGCGGGAACAGGCCGATCTGGCGTGTCGCCGCCTGCAAGCCCGCAATGTCACCTGTTTCATGATCGGGCCATCATAAGGTCCGGCATATTCTCTCCTGTTGGGTCTGGGCTGCGGTCATCCGCAGCCCTTTTTTAATCGAAAACGTGACCGTGCTGATATTGCTCGTCCTGTCCCGCGGCGGCGGTCAGGGCGGCGACATTGTCCTTGGTGAAGAACCCGTCATACTTGTGACACCGCTCGATATATTCGGTGATCAGCAGCGTGTTCTTCGAGTGTTTTGAGAAGATCTGCTTCAGGTTAGGGTCGTCTTTGCATTCGCCCACTACATGCGCCAGGAACGGCACGCCCTTGTCCTTCAGCGTGTTCACGACAAAGTCAACATTCTTTTCCCCGGCGCCATGATCGCCATCCTTGATCTCGACTGCCATGTGATGCAGGCGACGGCCAAAATTGCGCACAAAATCTTCGGTCGGCATCGGCAGCTTGGCGAATGAGTTGACGAAGGACGGCGTGTTATTGGCCGTGAAAACCTTGGCCGGGGATTTCTTGTCATCATCCACATTGGCGTTGCGGTTCACGTTGGTGGACGAGTTCATGTCGAAGATGTTGTAGGCCCCCCAGAAATAGTAGGGCACCATGGTCAGGAATTCGAGGATCGCATCCTCGCGCTCACCCGCCAGCACGCGCGTCGCCAGATGATCAATGCCCAGCATCAAAGGCGCGATTTTGCTATCCGATCCGAAAGCGGCGGCCTGATCCAGCCGGGCTTGTTCCGCGTCACTCAGCAACACGCGATCACCAAGGCCCAGGCTGTCTGTGTCGTTGAAATCATGTGTCGAATATCCGACCCGGTTGCAGGTGAAATCCGAAGGGGTCGTGAACCGGAAGCCGTTCAATGTGTAGAACGGGTTTTCGGTGTCTCCGGCATATTCGAAGCGGATGTTCTGATCCTCAAGCGTCCCGGTCAGTGCCTTCAGATCACTGGCCGCGAAAACCTCGCCAACATACCGCGTTTGGGGTGTGTTGCGGGCCAGCGGGTACATGCGATTGATGCGGGGAATAAAGTCTTCGAAACCCGGGCTGAGCGGGGCCATCACGATCAGCGCGGGATAGTCGGGATGCGAATGCAGGATCGAGAATTTGTGGGTCTGCCCCAGATAGCTGGCGCTGTGGCGATAGGGTGTCATCACGTAAAGCTCGACGAGGGTATCGAACAGCGCGTCGGTTTCGATCTGCAAACAGATTGCGCGCATTGGCCCGACCTGATCGGCGATGCCCGAGCTTGTCCGGCGCTCGTAGATTTTCGGAAGGTATTGCGCAAAGAAGTCCGAGTTCTTCTTGTCGCCCCGGGGTTGATAGGACATCAGATCAAAGGACATTCGACTACCTCCTTGCGCGGAACCCCGACCGGGGCGAGCTATCGTTTGAAATTGTAGGTTTCAGAACATGTGCTTGCCCGTCATGCTAGGCGCTGAGACCTGTACGGGCAACAGTCGTAAAATTGGGTTGCCGACGTTAACGCATGATGTTCAGCGGGTGAATTTCGTGACCTCGACACCGCCCCCGATCAGGTTGTCGCGAACCGAGCGAGCGATTTGAACCGCGTTCGGGCCGTCTCCATGAAGGCAGATCGTGTCGATGGATGTTTCCAGCCGCTTGCCGCTTTCGGTGATGATCGCACCTTCGCGGACCATGTTCAGGATGCGCGGGCCTGCGACCTCGGCATCGTGGATGACGGCGCCGGGCAGGCTGCGGTCAACCAGTGTTCCGTCGTCATTATATGCACGGTCGGCAAAAATCTCGCCCACCCAGCTGCACCCGAGCTCACGCACGGCCTCTTCCTGTTTTGTCGCGGCCAGCACCATGACGATGATATCGGGATCAACATCCAATGCGCCCTGATAACAGGCGCGCGCCATATCGATATCGGCTGAACACATATTGGCCAGCGCCCCGTGCAGTTTCAGGTGCCGTACTTTGGTGCCAACCGCGTTGGCCATGCCGATTGCGGCCCCCAACTGATACCGGACCAGATTGCGGAGGTTGTCATGGGGCAGCTTCATGTTCCGCCGACCAAATCCCTGCAGATCGGGAAAGCCGGGATGCGCGCCGATGCCGACGTCGTTTTCGTCCGCCAGTTTCATCGTTGATGCCATTACATCCGGATCACCGGCATGAAACCCACAGGCGATGTTGGCCGAGGTGATGATTTTCAAAAGGCTTTCGTCATCGCCCATTTTCCAGGGGCCAAAGCTTTCCCCCATATCGGCATTCAGATCGACGCTTGGCATTGGCACATCTCCTTAGTCGGTGGCAGAGATCACTCCGCCGATCAATTGGTAGGACAACAGGTCCGGTATGTCATGGGGATCACGCACCAGCGCCTCGACTTTTGAGGGCAGGCGCGCAAGGTCTGACAGGAACGTTTTATGCATTTCTTCTGCCTGTTCCATGCTGACAAATTCGAACCGGATGTCGCCGCCTGCGGGTGTCTGTGCCGCGCGGGGCATATCGCATGGCAGAACGGTCGCGATACGAGGGTACCCGCCTGTGGTCTGACATTCCGGCAACAGGATGAACGGGTCGCCAGTGCCGGTCATCTGGATATCGCCGGGGGTGATCACCTCGGACAGGATATTCAGCTGGCCTGAGGCAGCAAAGCCGTCGCCGTCGCTGTCCAGCTGCATGCCCATCCGGTTGGCGCGTGCGCCGCGCCGGAAATTGGTTTGGGCAAACCGTTCAAGTGTTGCGCCATCAAACAAAGGGGTCTGAAAGCTGGCAATCACATGCAGCACCCCGCCCGAAAACCGCTCGGCAGCAGCCAGTTTCATCCCGCTGTTGCCTGCATCCGGTCCACAGGTCAGCCTGTCACCCTGCTGTAGCGCCCGGCCTATTCGCGCTGTCAGATGGGTTGAGCGGGACCCCAGAAAAACCTCGGCATCGATACCTCCGCCCAGATGCAGATAGCCATAGTTTCCAGCCAGCGTCGCCCCTATAACCAACCTTTGCCCGGCGATCAGTTGGTGCGACGCGTTCCAGGCCACAGGGCTGCCATCAATACTGGCCTGCATCCGCGCGCCAGTCAGGGCGATGCGCATGTTATGCGTCGCCTCGAATTCGCCCCCCATCCCGGCCATTTCCAGCGCCGCAAGGTTTGCGCTCTGATCCAGCAACGCCGCCCCTTCGTGCAAGGCCAGAATGTCCGCCACCCCCGACCGGGACAGCCCCTGATCCAGATAGCCTGTTCGCCCCTGATCCTGAATGGTGCAGGCCGGGCCAATCCGGTGGACGATCAGGCTCATGGTGCAATCTCCTCACAGGTTGCGCCGCCTGTGCCGTCCTCGTTGTTGGCCTTGATGTGTTCCAGAACGTCGCGGGAAACGGGCTTGAACAACAGCTCATCGCCGGGTCTAAGGGTAAAGGCCTCGGCCCTTTCAGGGCGGAAACACCGAAAGGCGGTCTGTCCGATATGCCGCCACCCGGTTGGTGTCGGCCCGGAAAACAGAACAAATTGCGAGATCGCCAGAACCAAAGCCCCTTCCGGCACCATGGGGGTCAGGCTTTGCAGCCGGGGAATGTTGAACTCGGGCCCCAGAGGTCCAAGGTAAGGCTGCCCCGGAGCGAAGCCGATGGTCAGAACCCGCACGCGGGACTGTCCAAGCCTACGTATTGCTTCGTCTGGTGTCAGGCCGGCGGCAGCGGCGGCATCGTCAAGCTGGGGAGCAAGATCGGTCCCGTAAACCGTCGGAACGCGCCACAATCTGCGGCCGGCAGGCAGCGGTGTAATGTACCAGTCCTTCTGCTCAACCAGTTCCCTAAGCTTTTGCAGCATCTTCTGATGAGAGATGCGCTGCGTGTCGAACCGAACAAAGGCCGAACCCAGGGAGGCTGACGACTCGGTCACCTCATCCCAGTGCAGACGATCCACTTCGGCCCGAAACGCCAGCGCCGCCCGGTTCGCGGTGTCGGTCATCTTGTCTGCAAAGGTCACCAGCGCGCCATCAAATCCGACGGTTCTGACCAAAGGAAACTGAACATTGCGCGCCATTGCTGATCTGCTTTCGGATCGAAGAGTGAATTGGTGGAACCTGACCGCATCTTTAGGGGATGCGCAAGACAGGGCGTTCAATAGCCGACATTGTGCCTGATGCGTCCACATTCCGGCAGGGAGCGACCCGCAGTACAAGGCGTCCGACGGGGGTGAGAGGTTTTTGACCGTATTCTGGCCGCAAATCCGACTCGTTTTCCCGTTTCGAGTCGCCCTGACTTGTATCTTGAAATTGCGGAGTCTCTATATCTTGTGTCGGCCCCTTTTGTTTTTAGGGGCTTGCCGGTCAGATCATGCCTAATAGCACCCGGACGGAAGGGTGGCGGGCAATTGTGATTGCGTATAAGCTATTGAAATTAAGTAATAAACAAAGAAAACTCAAAAAAAAGATCAATATCGTCATTTTCCGCTTGCGGGTAGGGAGTCTAATCCGTAAATACCCCTTCACCGGCGCAGCTGAGGTTGGCCTGACGGACTGGAAAGACGGTTGAGACGCACCGG